>NZ_JBEOZN010000010.1:0-134277 GCF_040298085.1 Streptosporangium sp. NPDC001681
TCGGTCACCGCAGCACGCTGCGGCTCCCTCCTCCGCCTTGCGAGACACCACCTGACCGATCCTCGCCACGGCAAGATCCGCAGGACAGGGCCTAGCCGTAGAGGGACTCGACCTGCTTGGCGAAGTCGCGCATCACGACGGCGCGCTTGACCTTGAGGGTCGGGGTGAGGTGTCCGCTCTCCTCGCTGATGTCGACGTCGAGCACGGTGAACTTCTTGATCTGCTCGGCTTTGGAGACGAACTTGTTGGCGTTGTCCACGGCCTTCTGCACCTCGGCGACGATGGCCGGGTCGGAGCTGAGGGTGGCGAGGTCCGCGTCCGTCCTGCCGTTGGCGGCCTTCCACTGCTCCAGGGCCTCGGCGTCGAGCGTGATGAGCGCCGCGACGAACGGCCTGTCGTCGCCGACCACCATCGCCTGGCTGATCAGCGGGTGGGCGCGGATGTGGTCCTCCATCGGGGCCGGGGCGACGTTCTTGCCCGCGGCGGTGACGATGATCTCCTTCTGGCGGCCGGTGATGCGCAGGTAGCCGTCCCCGTCCAGCTCACCGATGTCGCCGGTGTGGAACCAGCCGTCCTTGTCGATCGCCACGGCGGTGGCCTCGTCGTTGTTCCAGTAGCCCTCGAAGACATGGCGGCCCTTGACGAGCACCTCGCCGTGCTCGCCGATGCCGATGGTGACGCCGGGGAACGGCTTGCCGACGGTGCCGATCTTGTTGGCCCCCGGCAGGTTGACCGAGGAGGGCGCCGAGGTCTCGGTGAGGCCCCAGCCCTCGAGCACCTCGATGCCCACGCCGCGGAAGAAGTGGCCGAGCCGCTCGCCCAGGGCGGAGCCGCCGGACACGGCCGCGGTCAGCCTGCCGCCGGTCGCGGCGCGCAGCTTGCCGTAGACGAGCCTGTCGAACAGGGCGTGCTTGAGCCTCAGGCCCAGCCCCGCGCCGCCGGTGGACTCCGCCCTGCTCCAGGCGACGGCGGTCTCCGCCGCGGCGTGGAAGATCTTCCCCTTGCCGTCGGCGGTGGCCTTCTGCTCGGCGGCGTTGTAGACCTTCTCGAACACGCGGGGCACGCCCAGCAGGAACGTGGGCTTGAAAGCCTGCAGGTCGGGGCCGACGTTCTTCATGTTGGGGGTGTGCGCGAGGACCGTGCCCGTCTCGATCAGCACGATCTCGATGATGCGGGCGAAGACGTGCGCGAGCGGCAGGAAGAGCAGCGCCGCCCTGTCGTCCACGGTGAAGAGGCGCTCCAGCGGGCCGTGCGCGACGTTCCTGGCGGTGAACAGCAGGTTGTCATGGGTCAGCCGGCAGCCCTTGGGCCTGCCGGTGGTGCCCGAGGTGTAGACGATGGTGGCCAGGTCGGCGATGCCGCGGCTGGATCTGCGCTCGGCGAGCGTGTCGTCGCCGACCTCGGCGCCGAGCGCGGTCAGCTCGTCCAGGGCGCCACCCTCGATGCGCCAGATGTCCTTGAGGCCGGGCAGCTCCGAGATGCCCTCGCGGACCGTCTCCTCGTTCGAGTCCAGCTCGACGAAGACGGCCTTCGCGCCGCTGTCGGAGATGATCCAGGAGGCCTGGTCGGCCGAGGAGGACTCGTAGATCGGCACGCTGACCGCGCCGGCGGCCCAGATCGCGTAGTCGATCACGGTCCACTCGTAGCGGGTGCGCGACATCAGCGCCACCCGGTCGCCGGGTTCGACGCCGGCCGAGATCAGGCCCTTGGCCAATCCCGCGACCTGGTCGCGGAACTCGCGGGCGGTGACGGCGGCCCAGTCGTCGCCGACCTTGCGGCGCAGGGCGACGGCGCCCGGCTCCTCTTCGGCACGCCGGAACACCGTGTCGGTCAGGTTGGCGGAGGCGGGGACATCCACCAGCACGGGGACGCTGTACTCACGCACGGATCACTCCTGGAGACGCACGGATCGATGGGCTGCCTGGAAGCTATCGCGATAAGTTACGCATGAGTAAATTCGTCACCCAGGCGTTATGAAAGGCGATTTCACCGTACCAACTGCTCTCGCCTGGAGTCATTGGCCGCGCCGCCGTGTGAGGTTTGTTACTTATGCCGGTATTTGTGGGTGGTTAGGATGTCCGGCATGCGGGTTCATGTCGTCAGCGACGTACACGGGAGAGCCGACGCGCTGGCCCGCGCGGGGGACGGCGCCGACGCCCTGATCTGCCTGGGGGACCTGATCCTGTTCGTCGACTACGACGACCACTCCCAGGGCATCTTCGCCGAGCTCTTCGGGGCGGAGCGGGCGACGGAGTTCATCGCGTTGCGGACGGCCAAGCGGTTCGAGGAGGCGCGGGCGATGTCCTCGGCGCTCTGGGCGTCGCTGGAGGGCGGCCCGCGCGAGCACATCGAGCGCTCCGTCAGGCGGCAGTACGGTGAGATCTTCGCCGCGATGCCGACCCCCGCCTACCTCACCTACGGCAACGTGGACCTGCCGCACTACTGGCCCGATTACGTGCGCGAGGGCCACCGGGTGCTCGACGGCGAGACCGTGGAGATCGGCGGCCTGCGCTTCGGCTTCGTCGGGGGCGGGCTGCGCACCCCGTACCGGACCCCGTACGAGATCGACGAGGAGGAGTTCGCCCGCAAGGTGGAGGCCGTCGGCGAGGTCGACGTGCTCTGCTGCCACATCCCGCCGGCGATTCCCGAGCTGCTCTACGACGTGGTGGCCCGGCGGTTCGAGCGGGGCAGCGAGGCCACTCTGGAGGCGATCCGGCGGACCCAGCCGCGCTACGCCCTCTTCGGTCACGTGCACCAGCCCCTCGCCGCCCGCACCCGGATCGGCAGGACCGAGTGCCTCAACGTGGGGCACTTCAGGAACAGGGGCGTTCCCTTCGCGTTGGAGTGGTAGCCACCACCGGCCCCGCCGGGCGTACGCGGACGATCGTGAAGCAGTACGGTTGGCCCATGGCTGATCGCACCACCTCCAGCATCACGATCGGCGCGGACCGGTCGACCATCATGACGGTCATCGCCGACTTCCCCTCCTACCCCCAGTGGGCGGGCCAGGTGAAGTCCGCGCGGATCCTCTCCACCGGGGAGGACGGCCGCCCGGCCACGGTCAGGTTCGTCCTCGACGCGGGTGTGATCAGCGACGAGTACACCCTCCGCTACACCTGGAACGGCGACGAGTCCGTCGACTGGAGCATCGCCGAGGCGGGGAAGATGCTCTCCGGGCTCACCGGGAGCTACCGTCTCACCGACGCGGGCGGCGGCACCGAGGTGACGTACGAACTCGCCGTCGACCTCAAGGTGCCGATGATCGGCATGATCAAGCGGAAGGCGGAGAAGGTCATCGTCGACACCGCCCTGAAGGGGCTGAAGAAGCGCGTCGAGACCCGATGAGGTCGCGGAACCGTCCCTCGGGAGGATGACGTGAGCCGGGTTCTGCTCTTCACCGGCAAGGGCGGCGTCGGCAAGACGACCGCCGCCGCGGCCACCGCCACCCTCGCCGCCCGGTCCGGCCTCAAGACCCTGGTGGTCTCCACGGACACCGCCCACTCGCTGGCCGACGCCCTCGGCGTGCCCGTGGGGGAGGAACCCACCGAGATCGCCCCCGGCCTCTCCCTGCATCAGGTCGACACCCAACGGGCGCTGGAGCGCCAGTGGGGCGAGCTGCGCGACTATGCCAGGGGCGTCTTCGCCGAGCTCGGCCTCGACGAGGTGACCGCCGAGGAGATCACGGTGCTGCCCGGCGCCGAGGAGGTCATCGCGCTGCTGGAGCTGCGCGAGCAGGCGCGCACCGGGCTGTGGGACGTCATCGTCATCGACTGCGCCCCGACCGCCGAGACGCTCAGGCTGCTGGCCCTGCCCGAGGCCCTCGACTGGCACGTGAACCGGCTGCTGCCCGTAGGCAGGCGGCTGCTGCGCACCCTCTCCCCGCTGATCCGCCGCCTGGCGCAGGTCAGCGTGCCGGAAGACCACGTGGTGGGCGCGGGGGAGCGGCTCCACCGGGGGCTGCTGGAGGTGCGCGAGCTGCTCACCGGGCCCGGCGCGAGTGTCCGGCTGGTGCTCACCCCGGAGGCCGTCGTGCTGGCCGAGGCCCGCCGCACGCTCACCTCCCTCAGCCTGTACGGCTACCGCGTCGACGCGGTGATCGCCAACCGGGTCTTCCCCTCGGAGGGCGCCGACGAGTGGCGGCAGCGGTGGGTGCGGGCCCAGGCCCTGCACCTGGCCGAGGTCGAGGAGTCCTTCGCGCCGCTGCCCGTGCACACCGTGCCCTACCTCGAGGCCGAGCCCGTCGGCCTCGACGCCCTCGCCGGTGTCGCCGAGGCCATGTACCGCGGGAGCGACCCCTTCGCCCCGCCCTCCGTCGACCCGCCGCTGCGGATCACCGCCGAGGGCGAGCTGATCCTGGCCCTGCCGCTCGCGGACAAGAACGAGGTGGATCTGGCGCGCAAGGGCGACGAACTGATCGTCAACGCTGGTTCCTACCGCCGGGTCCTGGCCCTGCCCGCCGCGCTGGCTCGCAGGTCGGTGCGGGAAGCCGCGCTCCGAGATGGATTTCTCCGGGTACGGTTCGAAGCGGGAGGGCCTGATGACCGATAACACGAATGACGCAGAGAAGACCCCGAAGCCGCGTGCGCCCAGAAAGCCGCGTAAGGCCGCCGACGTTGTGACCCCGGAGGTCGCCGATACCGGAGGCGCCGAGAAGGCCTCGAAGCCGCGTGCGCCCAGAAAGCCGCGTAAGGCCGCTGACGTCGTGACGCCGGAGGTCGCCGCCGAGGTTGCCGATACCGGAGGCGCCGGGAAGACTTCGAAGCCGCGTGCGCCCAGAAGGCCGCGTAAGGCCGCTGACGTCGTGACGCCGGAGGTCGCCGCCGAGGCCGTCGACACCGGAGGCGCCGAGAAGGTCCAGAGGAGCCGCCGCGCGAAGCCTGCCGGGGGAGCCGCGAAGTCCGGGCGTACCGGATCGGCCGAGCCTGTCAAGCCGGTCGAGCCGGCTGCGGCGAGGACCGAGTCCGTCGAGCGGATCGAGGTCGTGGCCGAGGCCTCGGATTCCGGGCGGCCCCCGACCTCGGAGCAGGCCGAGCGCGACGCGCGCGCCGAGTGGTTCGAGCGCGCCGATCGGGCCCGGCGCGAGGAGCGGACCGGCTGGACCCCGTGGGGCCGCCCCGGCGAGCGCGAGGAGCCGGGCGGGAACGAGGAGCGCGGACGAGACGAGCGAGTGCGCGAGGAGCGGGCCGAAGCAGGTAGGGACCCGCTGGGCACCGCCGCCGAGGAGGCGTTCAAACTCTTCGACACGCTGCAGCAGAAGGCGGCCAGGGAACTGGGCAAGAATCTGATCAAGGGCACGATGACCGGTTTCGGCAGCGCGTTCTCCGGTGGCGGTCGAGGAAGAGAGCGGGACGTGTGGGAGGAGGCGGTCTCCGAGCCCGAGGAGTACATCTGCCGGGCCTGCCCCGTCTGCCGCGCGATGGCCGCGCAGCGTGAGTCGGGAGCCGCCGTCACCGACCACCTCATGCAGGCCGGCACCGAGTTGTTCGCCGCCTTCAAGTCGGCGGTCGAGGGGCTCGGCAAACCCGCGCCCGGCCAGCGGACACGGGAGCGCGAGGACACCCCCGTGGAGCACATCGACCTGGGGTGAGCCCAGGGGGAGAGGAAGAAACGGACAATGGCGCTGACCATCGGCGTGGACATCGGCGGTACGAAGGTCGCGGCGGGAGTCGTCGACGAGGACGGCCAGATCGTCGCGCACCTGCTGCGGCCCACCCCGGCCGAGAACCCCGAGCAGGTCGCCCACACCATCGGTGACGCGATCCTGGAGCTCGCCAGGGGCCGCGAGATCGAGGCCGTCGGTCTCGGCGCCGCCGGGTTCGTGGACGAGACCCGGTCCATCGTCCGGTTCGCCCCCAACCTCGCCTGGCGCGAGGAGCCCCTGCGGAAGAAGGTCTCCGACCTGGTCGGCCTGCCCGTCGTGGTGGAGAACGACGCCAACGCGATGGCGTGGGGTGAGGCCAGGTTCGGCGCCGGCCGAGGGGAGAGCCACCTGGTGTGCGTGACCGTCGGCACCGGCATCGGCGGCGGCATCGTGCTCGACGGCTCCCTCTACCGGGGGCGCTGGGGCATGGGCGCCGAGTTCGGCCACATGCAGGCGGTCCCCCAGGGGCGTCAGTGCGGGTGCGGCAACCTCGGCTGCTGGGAGCAGTACGCCAGCGGCAGTGCCCTGGTCCACGAGGCCAGGAAGATCGCCGAGGCCGAGCCGGACAGGGCCGTCACGCTCTTGAAGATCGCCGGCGGTACGCCGGAACAGATCGAGGGCCACGAGGTCACCGAGGCCGCCAGGCAGGGCGACCCGGCCGCGCTGGCCGCGTTCTCCTCGATGGCCCGCTGGATCGGCCGGGGGCTGGCCGACCTCGTCGCCGTCCTCGACCCCGGCTGCTTCGTGCTCGGCGGCGGTGTCTCGCGCGCCGCGGATCTGTGGATCGACGAGACCCGCGAGTTCTTCGCCACGCACCTGAGTGGCCGGGGGCACCGCCCGCTGGCCGACATCCGGCCGGCCGAGTTGGGTGCCTCTGCGGGCCTGGTGGGGGCCGCGGATCTCGCCCGCAGGCGCTGACCGGGGTCCTCCTCGACAAGACGCGCTGAGGAAGGCCCCGCCGGGCCGCCCTCAGCGCGTCCGGCAGGAGCACCGCTCGGCCCTGCCCGGTTTCGGGCCGCGCCTGCCGTAGACCTCCGCCGGAGAGCTTGGGCGGTCGGCACGCACCGCCGCCCGCCGACGGCCCGTATACCGATTAGGGATGGATGGCTGGTATGTCCGGCGGTGCGCGGTTACCCTCGCGTCACGCGTCGCGAAGTGAGGCAGCCGTGGTGCTCAGGATCGCCAGCTACAACGTGCGTTCGATGAGGGACGACATCCCGGCGCTGAAGCGGGTGGTCGCCGCGCTCCGCGCGGACGTGCTCTGCGTGCAGGAGGCGCCTCGGTTCCTCTGCTGGCGCCGCAGGCGCAGACGGCTGGCGGCCTTCGGCGGACTGTCCGTGGCGGCCGGCCGCCGCAGGGGCGGTGTCGCCGTGCTGACCGGTCCCGGCGTGCGGCTGCTGCACGGGGAGGGGCACCTGCTGGAGCCCTTCTTCCCCCTGGAGCGGCGGGCCATCGCGATCGCCGTGGTGGAGGCGGAGGAGCGGCGGGTCGCCGTCGGCTCCATCCACCTGGACCTCGACGAGACGGCCAGGCGCCGGCACGCGGGCGAGGCGGTGAGGCTCCTGGGAGAGGTGGCAGGCCGGTTCGGCGCGTTGCCGGTGCTGGCCGGAGACATCAACGAGCAGTCCGGGCAGCCGAGCTGGCAGCACCTCGCCGAGCGGCTGACCGACTGCTACCCGGTCTCACCGCGCGGTGACGGCTTCACCTTCCCGGCCAGGGGGCCGCACAAGCGGATTGACGCGATCTTCGCGATGGCCGGCCTCTCCGTGCTCTCCTGCGGGGGTGTCGAGGCCGATCCGGCAGACCTGGTGGCCGCCACCGACCACCTGCCGGTGGTCGCTGAACTGGATCATCGGCACCCCGGACCTCATCTCTGAAGAGCCGGCTTTCCCGGGGAGCTGAGAAAACCGGTGGGATCAGGGTTTTCACGACGAACGGTAGGGCGTCTTTCCGGATCGCGCCCGTCAACTGGAGAGACCGGGACACGGGGAGGGGACGAGCCCCGTACCATTTGAAACATGACCCGTCGCCTTCCGCGGCGTGCGCTGGCTCTCTGCGCGGGAGGCCTCATCCTGCTGTCCTCGCACACCTTTCCAGCACATGCCGATCCCGTCAGCCCGCCCGTGGCCGAGGCCTGGCAGGCTCCGGCCAGCGCGGGCCTGAGCAGTGACGGATCACTCTCCGACGTGGTGGGCATCTCGGCCACGAGTGTGTGGGCGGTGGGCCAGCAGAGCGTCTGGGACGTCTGGCAGAGCCGTGGCGCGATCACCCACTGGAACGGTTCCTCCTGGAAAGAGGTCGGCATCCGCAACGACCCGACGGGCGCGGGGCCCCTGCGTTCCGTCGCGGCCGCCTCGGCGTCGGAGCTGTGGGCCGTCGGTGAGGGACATGACGGTCTTCCGTACCTGGCGAAGGGAGACGGGGCGGCCTTCGACAGGGTCGTCGTCGACAAGCTGCACGCGGGTGACTGGCTGGGCGGGGTGGCGGCCGTCCCCGGCAGGGTGGTCGCCGTCGGCCGCCGTGACAAGCAGCCCCTGCTCGTGACCGGCACCGGTTCGAAGTGGAAGCTCACCCAGCTTTCCGGCAGGGGCATGCTGTACGGCGTGGCGCTGTCGGGCAAGAGCGACGGGTGGGCGGTGGGCGACGCCGCGGGCAGGCCGTTGATCATGAGGCAGTCCGACGGGCGCTGGAAGCCTTTCAAGACCCCCGAGATTCCCGGCGGCTACCTGCGTGACGTCCACCTCGACGGGCCGAAGCGGGCACTCGCCGTGGGTGGCCTCTACCGGGGGGCCGGCGAGACCGTCCCGTTGATCCTGTCGTGGAACGGCAAGAAGTGGTCCCGGGTGTCCCTGCCCGCCGGTGACATCCGCCTGTACGGGGTGACCGGTGACCGCAAGGGCCACTTCTGGATCTCCGGGGTCGATCTGGACCGGCCCGGCGAGGCGTTCCTGCTCCGCTACGACGGGCACAAGGTCAAGGCGTTGCGCGGTCCCGAGAGCACCGACTCCCGGACGGTGAGGCTCCAGGCCGTGACCTGTCTGCCGGGCACCGGCACCGTGTGGTCGGTCGGCCACGTGGTCGACGCCTCCGGCAAGTACACGGACGTGATCGAGCGCTTCGGCACCCCGGTGCGCGCCAAGCCGTAGGGCCGGGCCCCGCTCAGATGACCGCGCCGTCGTCCCAGCCGGAGTCGTTGGGCGGGCCGTCGCCCATGCGGACCACCAGCGCCACGAAACCGCCGATGAACGCGGCGACCGCGGTGAACAGCATCCAGCCCTGCAGGTTCCAGCTGAGCGCGGCGCTGAGCAGCAGGTAGGCGGGCCCGCCGAACAGGGCCAACCATGCGATCTTGGTGGTGGCGTCGGTCTTGGGCAGCGGGGGTGGTGGCGGAGGCACGTAGTGCTCCTCCTCCTCGCCGTCACTCCGTTCGCTGTCGGAGTCGTCGTCGGCCGGGTCGTCCTCACGCAGGAGGTCTTCCTCGTCCGACTGCTTGATCACCCGTCGCGGAGGTTCGGCCGGAAGGTTCTCGCTGTCCGGCCAGGGCTGATGTGCCGAGTCATGCTCGGCGGGGTCGTTGAAGGACGCGACGATCTGACGCCAGACCTCGTCCTCGTCACTTTGAGGTGTCACTTAGCTGGGCCCATTGTTCATCGGCCGATCACTTTCTCCCGGAGACCGCGCATCCTCCGCTCGGGATCAGTCTCTCTGCAAGGGTACAGACGCGTTCGTCTTGATGAACTCCAGGCTCCCCGCAAAGATCTGATCCGCATCGTTGTCAAGAGTCGCGACGTGGTAGCTGTTGGCGAGCTCCACCACATTCAGATTCCCCCCGGTCAGCCTCTCACGCAGAATACGCACACTCGCCGGTTTCACAACATGATCCTGTGGACTATGGAAAACCAGTACGGGCTGGGTGATCTTGCTCAGCTCCGACTGCGTCAGTGACCAGAGCCGGGGGAGGGTGGCCGCGGCCTTGACCGGTGTGCGCGGGTAGCCGAGCTCGGTCGCCCCCTCCTTCTTGATGTCCCCCGCCACGCCGGGCACCGACGCGATCACGAACCTGAGCAGGGGGGCCAGCCTGAGCAGCGGCACGTCGTTGGCCACCGACGGGTTGACGATCACCAGCCCCCTGATCCGGTCGCCGTGCACCTCGGCCAGCCGCAGCGCCATGCAGCCGCCGAGCGACAGGCCCATGACGAAGACCTCGGCGCAGTTGCCACGCAGGTCCGCCAGGGACTTGTCCAGCTCGGCGTACCAGTCCTCCCAGCGGGTGTGGCTCATCTCCTGCCAGGTGGTGCCATGGCCGGGCAGTCGTGGCAGCGACACGGTGATGCCCGCCGCCGCCAGGTACTCGCCCCACGGTCGCAGGGACTGTGGCGATCCGGTGAATCCATGACAGAGCAGGACGCCGATCTGTCCTCCCACATGGTGGTACGCCTCCGCACCGGGCATGACTGGCATCGCGGCTCCTTGTAAGGTTCGCCCGATCGTCGCACGACTGGGGCGTGTTTTGCGAGAGGTCGATTTGGGTGGTTCGGTGGTGTAGGTGACCGAGGCCGGAAGTGGGAGGATAACTCCAGGTCCTCGCCTGTCAACTGAAGGAGCATGGAGTGTTCTACTGGGTGGTGAAGGCGATCCTCGGACCCCTACTCCACGTGACTTTCCGCCCGTGGGTGGAGGGCGTGGACAACGTGCCGAGGCAGGGGCCGGTGATCCTGGCCGGAAACCACCTGTCGTTCGCCGACCATTTCTTCGGTGCGCTCTTCCTGCGGCGCAAGGTGATCTCTCTCGGCAAGTCCGACTACTTCACCGGCCGCGGCCTCAAGGGCATGCTGAGCAGAGCCTTCTTCAGTGGTGTCGGCACCGTCCCGATCGACCGCTCAGGGGGCAAGGCCAGCGAGGCGGCGCTCCGCACCGGCAGGCGCATCCTTGACGAGGGCCATGTGCTCGCCATCTACCCCGAGGGCACCCGCTCCCACGACGGCCGTCTCTACAAGGGCAAGACCGGGGTGGCCCGCCTGGCGCTGGAGTCGCGCGTGCCGGTCATCCCGTGGGCGATGGTCAACACCTTCGAGATGATGCCTCCCGGCCGTATCCTGCCCAAGCTGGGCATCCGTCCCGGTGTGAAGTTCGGCAAGCCGCTGGACTTCACCCGCTACTACGGGATGGAGGAGGACCGCCTCGTGCTGCGCGCCGTCACCGACGAGATCATGTACGCGCTGATGGAGCTCTCCGGCCAGGAGTACGTCGACAGGTACGCCGCGAGCGCCAAGGCCGAGGCCGCCCGCGCGGCCAAGGAGGCCATCGTTCAGGCGCGCGAGCGCACCTGAACGTCCCGGGCGGCCGGCCAGGCGGAGATCAGCGGGTCGACTCGCGGACGATCAGCTCGGGCTGGAACATGACCTGCTGGTGGGCGTGGGACTCCGGGTTGTCGCACTCGTCGAGCAGCAGTTCGGTGGCCACCCTGCCGAGCCGGTGGGTCGGCTGCCGGATCGAGCTGAGCGAGACCGCCGACGCCGAGGCGAAGTCGATGTCGTCGTAACCGATGAGCAGGATGTCCTGGGGGACCCGCACGCCCGCGTGGAGCAGCCCTCGCAGCATGCCGAGGGCCAGCAGATCGTTCGCGCAGAACACGGCGTCCGGCAGCCGCCCCTCGGCGATGAGCTTCTCCGCGGCCTGCTGCCCGGATTTGGCGTTCATCGCGTTCATCGCGACCTCCTCCAGCGTCTGCCCGGGGTCGCGACCCGTCGCGGTCAGCGCCCGCTCGGCGCCGGTCAGGCGGTCGGAGCACTGGCGGATGGTGAGGGGGCCGGTGACATAGGCGATCCGGTCGGCCCCGGCGGCCAGCAGGTGGGAGACCGCGAGGAAGCCGCCGGTGATGTCGTTGACCGCCACCGAGCACTGGTCGGCGCGCTCGGCGGGGTGATCCACCAGGACCACGTTGATGCCGCGCTCCCTGAGCTGGTCGAGCTTGGCCAGGTTCCCCCCGGCGGGGGTGATGAGCACCCCGCGGACCCGCTGCTCGGCGAAGACCAGCAGGTTGCGCTCCTCCTTGAGCCTGTCGCCCGAGGAGTTGCCCAGGATCACCGCGTACCCGCGCTCGCTGGCCACCTCCTCGACCCCGGCGGCCACATCCGTGAAGAAGGGGTTGCCGATGTCGATGACCGAGAGGCCGACGGTGCGGCTGTGCCCGGCCCGCAGGCTGGAGGCGGAGCCGTGCCGGACGAACCCCAGCTCACGAATGGCCTCCTCGACCCGGGAGCGGGTGGACTCGGCGACCTTCTCCGGGCGGTTGAGCACGTTGGAGACCGTTCCCGGGGAGACTCCGGCCCGCGCGGCCACTTCCTTGATGCTCACCGAACTCATGTGCACTGATTAAAACGTAATAACGGGGCAAGTGCCAGTGAAGTCACCATCTACGGCCTACCTCCGGCTTTTAAATAAAACGTTTTGCTCCATATCGGGCGGTCAGCCTGTCAGCAGTTTCCTGGCGATCCTGAGCTGCTCGGCGATCTGGTCGGACTCGCCCCCCTCGTGGCCGTTGAAGGCCCACACCCGGATGTCCTTGTCGCCAGCGTAGTGGTTGTAGGCGGCGAAGACCGTGGAGGCGGGGGTGATGCCGTCGCGCAGGCCGACGGAGAAGAGCGCGGGTGTGGTGTTGCGGGCGGCGAAGTTCATGCCGTCGAAGTGGTCGAGGGTGGCGAAGACCTGGTCGACCCGGTGGCGGTTGGACTTGAGGAAGCGGCCGAGTTCGGCGTAGGGGTCCTCGTCGGTGATCTCGGCGGCGCGGCGGATGTGCGACATGAACGGCACGTCGATGAAGGCGAACAGCAGGCCGGGTACCAGCGCGCTCACCGCCATCGCGAGGCCGCCGCCCTGGCTGCCGCCGGAGACGACGATGCGCGAGGCGTCCACCAGCGGGTGCGCGCGGGCGGCCTCGACCGCCCTGACCCCGTCGGTGTAGAGGCGCCGGAAGTAGTAGTCGTCGGGGTCGGACACGCCCTGGGTGAGCTTGCCGCTGCTCTGCGCCCCGGTGCCTCCTACCGGGTCGGGTGTGTCACCGGGCCGCCAGCCGCCGCCCTGCCCGCGGGAGTCCATGACGAGGACCGCCCATCCGGCCGCGGGCCAGGTGAGCCAGTCGTGCGGCAGACCCCGGCCGCCGTTGTAGCCGATGTACTGCACCACACACGGCAGCGGCTCCTCGGCCGCGGCGGGCAGCAGCAGCCAGCCCTTGATCTCCTGACCGCCGAAGCCCGCGTAGCCGACGTCGAAGCAGCGGACCAGGGCCAGGTCCGTCTCCACCTCGGTGAAGACGGCGTTCAGGTCGTGCTCGCGGGTCTCGGCGAGCGTCCTCGCCCAGAAGGCGTCGAACCCGCCGGGTTCCCGGCGCTCGGGCCGGTACTGCCTGAGCCGGTCGAGGGGCATGTCGACGAACAAGAGACCTCCCGGGGGCGGAACGCGCTCCGACGCGCCCTGGGCGCCGGCCGATCACTACCGTAGGCCGTCGCGCTGACCGGGAGTAGTGCGCGGTTCCGGCCCGGCCGCCGAGGTCCCGCCGGCGAGGTGACGGCGGGACCTCACCCGGTCAGGTCAGGTGGGCGCGGATCTGGCGGATGTGCTCCGGCGTGGTGCGGCAGCAGCCGCCGACGAAGGCGGAACCCGCCGCGTTCCACCCGGCCGCCGCCTCGCCGAACTCCACCGGGTCGGCCAGCCCGAGCCAGCGGTGGTTCGCCGAGTCCCAGACCTCGCCGGAGTTGGGGTAGACCATGGTGGGCTTGCCCTTGATCTGGGAGATCAGGTTGAGCACGTGGCGCGGTGCCGTGCAGTTGACGCCGATCGCGATCACCTGGGGGTTGCCGGCGAACAGGCGGGCCGCGGTCCGCAGCGGGGTGCCGTCGTTGATGTGCTCGCCGTCGCGGCAGGAGAAGCTCACCCACGCCCGCATCCCCGGTGTCTCGGCCAGCAGCCGCCGGAGCGCCCTCGCCTCGGGGTAGGAGGGGATGGTCTCGCAGGCCAGCAGGTCGGCCTCGCTGTCGGCCAGGATGTGCCAGCGGTCGCGGTGCCAGTCGGTCAGGCCGTCCTCGTCGAGGTCGTACTTTCCGGTGTACTCGGCGCCGTTGGCCAGGTAGGCGCCGTACGGCCCGACGCTGGCGGCCACGGTGCCGGAGCCGTGGGTGTCCCTGGCCTGGGCGGCGAGGTGCACGGAGAGCAGGATCAGATCCTCGGCCTCGGCGGCGCTCAGTCCCCGCCGCAGGAACGCCGGTATGCTCGCCTGATAACTCGCCGTTATCGCCACCTCGGCACCGGCGGTGAAGTAGTCGAGATGCGCCTGCCGGATCACGGAGGGGTTCTCCAGCAGGAGCTTCGCCGACCAGAGGTCGTCTCGCAGGTCCGCGCCCAGCTCCTCCAAATGGGTGGCCAGGCCGCCGTCCAGAATCACCATTCCGCTACTTTATGTGGAGCCGCGAGGCCGGGGAGCCCGCTGTCCCGTACCGGCCCCGCCGGGCCGTGCCCGTAATGCCGGGAGTCGCGGACCCGGGTGTCCCGCGCCGGAGAACGCCACGGGCGGCGGAACCCGGCGGACACCTGCTCCGGGCCCGGTCGTCCGGTGGTCCGACCGGGCCCGGAGGAGATCATCGCTTCCAGAACGGGCGGCGCCCGCCGGTGTCCACCAGGGCCTCCAGCACCTCCACGGCCCGCTGCCACAGGGCGTCCACGTCCCCGCCGGCCCGCAGCTCCTCGGCCAGGGCCGCCAGCTGCGGGTGGCCGCCGAGGTAGACCACCAGGGCCGCGAGGCGGCTTCCCAGGTCCTCCAGCACGCGCAGCCGCTCGGCGGCGGGCAGCGACGCCGCGGCGCGCAGCCGCTTCAGCTCCTCGGCGAGCAGTTCCCTCGGCGGCTGCTGCGGGCTGCCCTGCGGCTCGGGGGCCGGCACCGGGCGGGGCAGCATCCGGGCGCGGTCGTCAAAGCCGCCGGCCGCCGCCTCCTGCGGCAGGCCGCCGCCGATCGCGCTCGCCGCGAACTTCGGCACGGCACCGGGAGCGGCCATCCCGGGCGGGCCCATGGGCCGCCCCATGGGCGGCCGGGGAGCCGCGCTCGGGGTGGCCATCGAGGTCAGCATCATCGGCGCCGCCGCGACGACGGGGCTCTCCCAGCCGCTGGGCAGCTCCACCGGCTGGATCACCCGGTGCCCGGGACCACCCTCGGCGACCACCTGCGTGTCGACCGCGACGAAGGCGGTGAACCGGCAGAGCACCCCATACCTGAGCGAGGTCTCCACGATCTCGGCCTCCAGCGACCGGTCGCCGATCGCGTAGCGGTCCTCCAGGGTCCGCAGCCGCTCCCGCGCCCAGATCGCCCGTAGCGCCGGGTTGTCCACCGTCGCCGAGGCGACCCGCCGCTCCCACGGCAGGCCCGCGGCGTCCAGGCCCCGTACGGTCAGCGCCCCGGTGGCGGCGCCACGGTAGCGGCCGAGGACGGTGAACGGGACGCCAGGATAGATCGAGCCGACGTGGCCGACCGTCTCGGTGATCAGGTCGAGCCCCTCGGAGTGCAGGGCCAGGTCGGTGACCAGCGGGGCGCCGATCCTGCGATGGATGTGCTCCATCGCCTCGTCAAGCCGGTCCTCGGACTCGACCAGCTCGCACCGGCCCCCGCCCAGCCCGGCGAGCCTGCCCAGGAACCCGGCGTTGACCGCCCTGTCGATGCCGACCGTGTGCACCCGCACACCGGCCAGCCGGGATCCGGTCCGCTTCAGGATCTGGTCCTCGTTGCCCACCTGCCCGTCGGTGACCAGCACCAGCACCCGGTCCCTGGCGGAGTCGGCGAGCAGCGCGGCGGCCTGCTCAAGCGGGGCCAGCATCTCGGTGCCGCCGCGCGCCTCCAGCCTGGCCAGATGCTCCACGGCCCGGTAGCGGTTGCGGTCGGAGGCCGCACAGAGCCCCTCGCCGAGCCCGTCCGGCTGCTCCACGACGGTGTCGAAGGAGAGCACCGCGAACCGGTCGCGCGAGGTGAGCGTGTCGACGATGCGGGCGGCGGCGCGCCGGGCGGCCACCATCTTCCAGCCGGTCATGCTGCCCGAGCGGTCGAGCACCAGCACCACGTCCTTGGCCCTGGCTCCGGCGGGTGCCGCCTCGGGGACGACGGTCAGCGTGAACGTGCCCTCGCCGTTCTCGTCGTCGGGGGCCAGCGCCAGGGAGGTGGAGGCATCTGCGGCCAGACGCAGGATGAAGTCGCGGTCCAGCCGCTCGCCCGGCTGGAGGCGGATCGTGCCGCCCTCCTGGAGAGTCACGTGCAGGCTGGAGCGGATCTCGCGCAACTCCAGCCCCGCCGGGTCGACGGAGACGGCCAGCGAGAGCCGTACCGGGTTGGGGAAGCCGGGCAGCAGCACCGGCGGGGTGATCCGGGAGGCGTCGGGGACCGCGTCGGTGTCCGGGGTCCACCCGTCGCCCGCCCGCTCGCCGTCCAGCGGGGTGCCGGGGATGTAACGGGGGGCGACGACCAGCGGGAAGCGGAAGGTGGCCGCGCCGTCCTCGTACGGGAGCGGCTGGTTCAGCGTGAGATGGACGGTGACCCGCTCGCCGGGCACGATGTTGCCGACCCTGATGGTGAAGACGTCGGGGCGGTCCTCCTCGGCGATCGCGGCCCGCTTGCCCTGGGCGATCGCCTGGTCGTAGTCGGCCCTGGCCTGGCCGCGCTCCTTGAGCACGCCCTCGATGACCCGCCCGTCGGCCTCCATCCTGAAGGCGGTCACGGCGGCGCGGTCGGGCAGCGGGAAGACGTACGTCGCCTCCAGTGCCACGTCGTGCGGGTTGTGGAAGCCCTGGACCAGCTCGATGTCGGCCAGCAGGCCGGTCACGGCGGCGGTCACGTCCACGCTCTCCAGCGGCAGGTTGCCGCGCTCGGTGGTGAGCGTCCCCAGCCCGGCGTCCGGGACGGGCGAGCACTCCTCCGGTGACAGTGTTGCGATCGAGGTAATCATGGTTGCGTTCCTTCCGGAGGTGTGAGGCCGCGTTCGCGCAGGAGCGACAGGAGCTCCCGTGACGCGGCGGCGATCTCGGCGAGGTCGTCGGGTGAGGGGGGGCGTCCGCCGCCGTCGAGCAGCAGCGTCACGCCGTCCGTCAGGCGTACGCCGTGCACGATCACGGCGGGATGGGGGGTCACTGCGGGTACGCCCGCCCGGGGCGTGGGCCGGTGGGACGGGGCCGAGCCGTGTGCGGCCTGATCGGGTGGGGCCTGGCCGGAGGGCGCCGGGTGGGACGCGGCCTGGCCGGGGGGAAGCGTGGCCCCGCCGGACGAGGTCGGAAGGGGCGGGGTGCTGGAGGGGGCAGGTTTCGGTGGTGGCGCGGGTTTCTGTGGTGGTGTGAGGCCGGTCTCCGCCGGGACCGAGGACGGCTCGGCCCAGAAGCGCGGGCGTGCCGTCCTGGGGGAGACCGTCTCGGTGGAGTGCTCCGGTGACCGCTCGGGGATGCGGGCGATCGACTCCAGGGTCTGGTCGGTGGCTCCGGTCAGCTCGGCCTGGATCTCGGCGATGGTCCGGCCGTCGGCCTGGCGCCGCTTGACCGCGATGAGCTGGAGCAGGTGGCGCCTGCCGTACAGGGCCACCCGGCCGCGTCGGGCCAAGGGGGGGTCGAGCAGGCCGATCGTGGCGTACCACCGGATGAGTCGCTCGTTGGGCACGTCCCTGATCCGCCCGTTGAGCTGGGCGGTGGGGGCCAGCGCCGCGGACGCCCGCTCAGCCAGTTCACCGATGGTCCATTCCATATGTCGATAATGACACTGTCATCATGACACTGTCAATCTAAGAGGCTGGATAGGGATGCGGATAGATGGGTACGGACATTCCGTAGCAAACGGGAAACCGAGCTCGAAACAGGGGGAAAATTCCATGTCCTCGATCACCAGTCCACTCAAGCCAGAAGACAAGAAGGTCGTCGGCCAGGCGCTCCAGGGGGCGCTCGTCGACCTGCTCGATCTGTCGCTCCTGACCAAGCAGGCCCACTGGAACGTGATCGGCCATAACTTCCGCACACTGCACCTGCAGCTCGACAAGATCGTCTCGTCTGCCAGGAAGCACGCGGACACCGTCGCCGAGCGCGCGGTCGCCATGGGGTGCAACCCCGACGGCCGGTCCACCACGGTCGCGAACCACACCGAGGTGCCGCAGCTGGAGGCGGGCTACATCAACGACGGCAAGGTCGTCGCCGCCATGACGGACATCCTCGGATCCATCATCCGCCGGATGCGCGAGCGGATCGCCACCACCGAGAAGCCCGACCTGGTGACCCAGGACCTCCTGATCGAGATCACTCAGGACCTGGAGAAGCACCACTGGATGATCGAGGCCCAGCGCTAGATCGTCCCGCCAAGGCGCTCCGGCCCGTGGGCCGGGGCGCCTTTTTTGGCCGAGAGACTCCCGGGAGTGTGACGGTTCTACCGGAGGCGGGGCCGTTTGCCGGCACCTGTTTCGCGGGGGATGAGAGTGGCGAAGGCGCCTGAAGAACGTGAAAACCCATGGTTTCCCTGTCCCGGCAGGGAAACCACGGGCGAGGTGATGCCGATCAGATGCAGTTCACCAGATATGCGGCCTTCTTGACCGGCTTGTTATGGTTCAGTACATCGATGGCGACCGTTCCGCTGGTCCTCGAATCCCGGTACCAGTGAGCGGACTGGAGGTTGAGGACTCCGCTGGATCCGACCGTGAACGTGGTGGTGTCACCCGGCTTCCCGTCGATGACCCACCGGTAGCTGACCTCCGTGCCCGGAGCCGCATGGAGTTTTGCCGACGCGGTCGGGTACGGCGCGGCGTCGCAGTCGCCGTAGTAGGCCACCGGGGTCAACGCGCCGATGCGGACCGTGCCCGGCGTCGGGTTCTTCGGCACACAGGTCCAGGAGTAGGTCTGCTGGGTGAACGGCTTGTTGTGGTTGAGCACCTCAAGCCGTACGGTGCCGCTTCCGCTGCTCAGTGTGGACTTGTTCCAGAAATAGCCGATCGTCTGGGTGACGCCGGGTTTGAGCACCTCGCTCAGGACCGGCCCCGGCTCGCCGTCGGCCACCAGGCGGTACCTGACCTCGGTCTCCCGGTCCGTCGTGAACAGCACGTCCATTCTCAGGGTGAAGGAAACGTCGCAGTCGCCCTCGTAGAGCGGCACGGTCATGTAGCGGAAGGTCAGGTTGGCGTCGTTGGGCCCTTCGTCGCAGGTGAAGGTGTACGAGCGCTCGTCAGGCTGGGAGGGGCCGCCCTCGACCATGAGGCCGACCTTGTGCGGGCCGCCCCCGGCGGCACCGAGGGTCCAGGAGGCGGAGACGTCCTGGGAACGGGCCTGGGCGGAGGCGGGGAAGTTCAGCACCTGCTGCTGCCAGGCGGTGCCGTCCACAAGCCACCAGTAGGTGACCTGCTGTGCGGCTCCGGCGGGGAGCGTGACCTGCCCGGCGGCCCGGTAGGCGACCGGCTCCACGCAGGTTCCCTTGTAGTCGCCCGGGGTGAGCTCCACGATCTGCCGTCCCGGCGTCAGCGGAGGCTGCGTGGGCGTGGACGTCGGGGTGGACGTGGGCGTCGACGTCGGGGTGGACGTCGGGGTGGGCGCCGGGCCGGCCTTGCAGGTCACCGTGTAGTCGGCGCGGCCGGAGTCGTGTCCGCCGGGGGTGAGGATGCGGACGGCCTTCCAGCCGCCGGTGGAACTGCCCACGCTCATCGGCAGCGTGACCTGGCGGATGCGCGACCCGCCGGCGGCGAAGTACAGCGACTCCGGCCGTCCTTCGCCGGTGATGCTGTCGATCCACTGGTAATCGACGGTGGCCGGGGTGCGCGAGACCTGGATGGTCGCGGTGAACCGCACCGTCGCCGGGCAGACGCCGGTGTAGTCGGCCGGGCTGACGTCCACGTCCGCCGCCGACTCCAGCGCCCGGCCGGGCTGGGCGGGCAGCGGGTGGGAGACGTCCCACACCTGCGCGGGACCGGCACAGGCGACGCTGAACCGCGCCTTGCCCGACAGTCCCTTCTTGCCCAGGATCTCGACGGCCTGCCAGCCGGTGGTGTCGCGGTCGAAGGTCTGCCGGTCTCGCACGACCACCTTGCGCGAGCCGTTGACGCGGAAGCTCTTGACGACGCTCTTGCTGCCGTCACCACGTACCCACCTGTAACGGACGGAGCCCTTGCCCTTGGCCGCCACCACCGCGGAGAATCCCACCGTGGTCGGACAGGCGCCCGACTGCTTGGCGGGGCTCGCCTTCACCTGGGCCACGGCGGTCTTGAGCGCCGGGGCGGACGATGGGGCGGCGTACGAGGGGGTGGCGGCCAGCAGCCCGCCGAGCACCACCGTGCTCAGCAGCAACGCTGTCCTCTTCATCAGGTTCCCTTTCTTCTTTGCGAAAGATTTCCATGATCGAGATCCTCACTTGTTGATCACTTGGTCTTTGGTTGTCGTCCGGCCGCGGCGTCGTCCGGCCCGACCGCCGGCGCGAGCGGGTCGCCCTGTGCGAGGTCGATGCCGATGAGCGGCCCCGTGCCTCTCACCTGCCTGCCTGCGCTTTCGGCCATGCGCGGTGCCGCGTTCCTCGGCGGTGACCGGCTCCCGGCATGGCACCCCGTGCCGGGAGGTGGATACTCGTGTGCGCCCGCTGGGTGAGACGCGGAAACGTTCACGGCCGGCTGGTCCCTGGTGGTCGAGCCGGCCGCCGCTCTCATCTGTCACCGTCGCCTCGCCAAAGGAGAGACGGACGTCAGGATCAGGCCTGGCCGCTGAGCCGGGCGTAGGCGGCGGGCGGCATGCCGACCGCGGTGGTGAAGTCGCGGGTCAGGTGGGCCTGGTCGGCGTAGCCGAGCTCGGCGGCCAGCGTGGCGAGGTCGAGGCCCTGGTAGACCCGCTCCGCGGCCTCGTGCAGCCGGAAGCGGCGGATCACCCACTTGGGGCCGATGCCGACATAGTCCCGGAACAGCCGCTGCAGCGAGCGCACCGACCGCCCCGATCTGGCGGCCAGCTCGTCGACCCTGGTCACGGACATGTCGTTCGCCACCATCGTCACCAGCGCTGCGGCCTCTTCCGTCAGCGGATCCTGATCCGGCCTCAGACTCAGCAGGAACGTCTCGGTGAGCGCGATGGCGGCCCGGGTGTCGGGCTCGGCCAGGACCTGCTCGCCCAGGGTCGCGCCCGCTGCGCCGTACATCTCGCCGATCTCCACGAAGCGGCCGGTCAGCTGGGACACCGGGCCGCCGAGGAACGGCCGGAAGCCGCCGGGGCGGAAGCGCGTGCCGAGCACGCGGCCGCTGCCCCGCATCGTGTAGGAGAACCCGCCCTTGATCACTCCCGCGATCCGTTGGAAGTCCGCGGTGATCGTCATGTTCACGGTGGGGTGCGAGACGATGCGCTGTTCGTACGGCTCGGCGAGGTCGGTCCAGGTGACGACCCAGAAGTAATCCACATATGCCGAGATTTCGGGCGATGGCGCCTGACGGACGAAATCGAAGGTGCTGAGCCCTGCGTACGGGTCGACCCAGCCGCGCTGTCGCGTTTCTACAAGCCGCGCCTCAGGTAGGCGGGGCATGATGGCTGCCATGGACGACATGATGCCGCTGATGACGCACGCCACCGAACGGACCGCGGGATTGGTGCGCGCGGTACGGCAGGAGCAGCTCGGGTCCTCGACGCCATGCGCGAAGTTCGACGTCAAGGACCTGATCAACCACCTCGAGTGGGTGGCGGAGATGTTCGAGTCGCTGGGGCGCAAGGGGCCGAACGTCGAGCAGGGACCTTACGCGGGCGACTTCCCCGAGCGGGCGGAGCGCATGCTGGCCGCCTGGTCGCGGCCCGAGGCGTGGGAGGGGACCAGCCCCGGCATGGGCCTGCCGATGACCACGCTGGCCCACATGTACCTCGTCGACATGGTCGTGCACGGCTGGGACCTGGCCAGGGCCACCGGTCAGGAGTACGAGCCGGACCCCGAGGCCGTCTCTCGGGCGCTGCACTTCGCCGACCAGATGGCGGAGACGGGCAGGCAGCGCGGTGCCTTCGGGCCGCCGGTGGCGGTGCCGGACGACGCCCCGCGGTTCGACCGCCTGCTCGGCGTCATCGGCCGGGACCCGGCCTGGACGCCGTGATCCGCCCCAGCCCTTCAAGACGGCTCCCGGCACGGAGTCGGTGCCGGGAGCCGGAACCCTGGCCGGCCTGCCGAAGAAGGTCACGGCAGGTTCCGATCGCCTGCGAACGCTGAGGACGACCGGGAGCGGATATCGCTCAGGTGAGCGGGCCGAGATCCTGAGCGCCGGAATCGTCCCGGCATCCAAGAAGATCGTGGATGCGCTGGGAGTCGAGACAGGGACCTCCGTCGTTCGGCTTCCGGCAAAGCATCGCTCTCACCCCGGACGGCTCTGGCCGGCGATCGCGCGGTGGCGGGGCACGTTTGGTGGTCGCCTCCGGTTGCCGATCACGGTGTTCCCCAGGAAGGAGAAGCAGCCCAGGATCCACCGCGACCACCCGTCCTGAGCTCAGCGGGTCTCGCGGCATCAGGGGGCGATCAGGAGCAGTCGCCGTCCTGCAGCCGATCCGGATGGGCCTCGGGCCGGAGCCTGTATCCATCGGCCAGGAGGAAGGCGCGCCGGTACGAGAGCACGCCGGGTTTCGTGCCGCAGTGCAGCCCGGTGAGCTGGAACGGCTTTTCCTGGTCCTTGATCAGGATGTGCTTCGGCTCATTGCCGATGAGGTAGTCCACCCGGAGGTAGAAGGTGGAGTGGTGACGTTTCTCGTTCAGCCGGACGATCAGTGTTTTCTGTTTGCCGTCGGGGAGCGAGATCACCTGCTTCTCGAAGTACGGCTCGCCCTCGGTTCCGTCACCGAACGGGTTCCCGGCCACCACCTCCCGGGCCACCGGGATGGGCTCGTGGAGATTGATCACCATACGGGCTATCGGCGTGCCCGCCTGCGACGGCACGCTGAACAAGGTGCCACCCAGCCCAGCCGATCTTTTGAGGATCACCGGCCGGATGTCGACGATCCGGATCTCTCTTTTCCGCCGCCCCTCGAAATTGATCCGCAGGGTGAGCTTGCCGAGATTGACGCCCCCCATCGCCCGCAGCCGATCGTTCAGTTCGGAGGACACCGCACCGTTCTGCCGATTCATGATTTTCAGCAGCGAGGCGTCCGGTAGCACGACGTCGGCGAAGGCCATGGATCTGCCCTCGTCCTCTCCGTAGATCGTCTCCACGTGATAGTCGAGGTCGTCGTCCCCTCTGATCTCTGCACGGACCTCGTCCTTCAGGGCGGCGTCATCGACCAGTTCGGGCCACAACCACCCCAGGCCGGCCAGCGCCACACCACCGACGACCGTGGCGACCACACCGCCGATCCAGACCGCCGGCTTGGCGTACCACTTCTCCTTTGTGCCCTCTTTGGGGGGATTCTCCTTTGCTGGGGCCACCGGGTCTTTCGCGCGATTCCGGGCCGCCTTCTTCTTTCTCGCCATCACCCACCGCCCCTCGCCGGACGCGGCAGAGCGGCCCGGATCGGCTACGCCCGCAACGCTAGGTAGGTCGGCCGCCGCCCATCGCCAACATCATCAGACCGTTATAAGTCCTGACGAACATCATGAATTCTCATCGGATATTCGGCGCTCAAAGGAGATAGCGGGCCAGATCGGCGATGGGGTGGGGGCGGGAGAGCAGGTCGCGGAGGGACTCCAGGTGGGGGGAGTCGTGGCTGGTGAGGCCGGTCTCGTGGACGATCCGCTCCCAGGCCGGATCGTCGCTCGCGGCGGCCTCCAGACGGCGCAGGATGCTCACCCCGTCGATCTCCCTGGCCAGCAGGGTCAGCAGGTGCGGCCACTGGACGGCCAGCGCGGCGAGCTTGGCGACCTCGCCGTCCGAGGCGGGAGCCGCCCCGGCGAGGGCGCGGCGGTAGGTCAGGAACGAGTAGAAGCGGAAGACGTTCACGTACCGCTTGATCTCGCGCGGGTTGAAGAAGGTCAGCGCGGGGAGCACGAACTCGATCGCCAGATAGGCGTTCTCGTCGCTGTAGAGGTCGTCGAAGACCCGGTCGGCGGCCTCGCGGGTCGCCGCGCACAGGCCGCCGACGGCGTCCGAGCACTCGATGCCCAGGGCGTCCTGGGCCAGCCGCGCCGCCTCGTCGAGCGTCGTCGTGGTCGGGCGCAGTGCCCAGATGGCGTCCTGCAACCGGCTCACCTGGACCGGGTCCGGCGGCTCGGCCGCCCACGGGCCCGATGCGAGCGAGCCGTCCTGCGGTGTGTGCGATCCCGTTACGTCCGTCAGCGGGGACGGTCCCAGCGCCTCCACCGGCGCCCACAGTTCCAGTCTCCGCGCGCCCGCCGGTGGTACGGATGTACGCCGCCCCTGCACGGCCGCTCCCGACCGCGTGGCGGTGCCGGACGAGCCCGGCGTGGCCGCGTCGTGCGGGAAGGGCCGTGCGGGAGGCAGGGGACCGCGCGAACGCGGTCCGGCCGGATCCGGGGGCGGGTCGAGCCGTTCCAGGGCGGCTGGGGGACCCGCCGGACGCGGTCCGGCCGGATTCGGTGTTCCTATGGCGCCCGGGTCACCCGGTCGTACGGTCTCCAGGCCGGGGAGAACGTCCGCGGGCCGGACGGTGTCGGCGACGCCGAGCAGTGCCCGTACGAAGGCGGGCAGCCGGTCGGCGTCGTCCAGCAGCGGCACGCTCAGCGGTAGCTGCACGATCTTCTCCAGGAACCGCCAGCCCAGGCCGGACCGCCCGCCGGTGGGCAGCGTCCCGGCCAGTTCCGGGTAGGCGGCCTCGACGTGCGCGACGACCACCTCCGGCTCCATGGCCAGCACGAACACGCAGTTGGGGAACTCGCCGGCGAGGAACAGGTTGATCGCCTCGATGACCTGCGCCACCGTTCCGGACGAGCAGCGGTCCAGGTCGTCCACGAACACCACCAGCGGGCGCTCCTCGGTGGCGACCAGGTCGAGGACCTGCCGCATGTCGGTCTGCACCAGGTGCAGGAAGCCGGTCTTGGACCGGTATCCGGGGGTGGTCGCGCCCTCGCCGCCCGCCCCGTCGGCCGCACCCGGGCCGAGCAGGTCGGGCTGCGTGACCAGGCCGCGGAACGCGTTGTCCGCCGACTCCCCGAAGAACCGGGCCAGCCGCAGTGCGCCCGCCCCCACCACGGCCGCCGCGCCCGCCGAGCCGACGGCCGCCGCGGCGTTCCCCAGCAGGGAGCCGAAGGCGGGCAGCAGCGCGGCGGCGGCCAGCAGCGCCCCGGTGAGGACGAGGGTGGCGACCAGGCCGAGGGCCACCGGCGCCAGGCGGGTCAGCGCCAGGTGGTAGGCGCGGCTGCGGACCGCCTCCCGGTCGATCCTGGACAGATTCAGCTCCAGCCAGAACCGCTCCCGCTCGGCGCGGGGCAGCCGCCGGGTGACCTGACTGATGATCTCGTGTGCCAGTCCGGCCCAGACCTGCTCACCGTTCTGGTACATCCACGGGTTGAACCAGACCGTGGGCCGCCAGTCCGCCCGCCGCAGGGGGAGCGGGTCCGGCTCCGCCCACCCGGCGCTCCCCCTGGGGCGCCGGCCGGTCCTGGCCAGCACCTCGGCGTTGGTCAGCGCCCGCTCCGCGCGGGAGCCGGGCAGGTGGATCGGGGCGGGATCGTCCCCGGCGGCCCCGGGGTCCAGCAGGTCCTGGATCATCCGCATCAGGGAGGTCTTGCCGGTGCCCCACGGCCCCTTGACGCCGATCGTCAGCGGGGGCCGGGTCTCGGGGTGGCGGACGAACGCGGCGATGGCCTCGGCGTAGACCCGGTGCCCGAGCTGGTCCTCGGTGGTCCACCGGTCGGCGGTGAGCCTGGCCCGGGGCCGTACCGTACGGAGCCCGGCCCGGCGGCGGCGGAGCAGCGCCGAGGTCTGCGCCCGCTCGGCCGCCGAGAGCCGCGAGTGGCCGAATCTCCGCACGTCCGGATGGACGAACGTGGTCGTCTCGCCCAGCAGGCCCCACTGCCTGAGCTCGGCGGCGTCGCCGAGGATCTCGTCGATCGGCTCGCCCTCGTCGAGCAGGGCGGCCCTGCGCAGCAGTTCCCTGGCCGGCTCGCTCAGGTGGAGTTCGTAGACCCGCCGGACGATCTCGATCCCGCAGCTGGGCGGGGCGTGATCGCCGAGCCGCGCCAGGGCGCGGGTGAAGGCGGCGTGCGGGGCGGCGGCGTCCCTCGCCGGGGTCAAGGCGACACCGGCGACGGCTCCGTAGGCGATCAGGATGGGGGTGCGGGCGGCCGAGACCGCCGTGTAGCGGGCGAGCGCGTAGGCGTGCAGGTCCCCGACGCTGATCGTCCCGTCCCCGTCGAGGTCGGCGGCCCGCGTCATCAGGCCCTCCGCGATGACGTCGGTCAGCGTGCGCACCGGGCCGGGCACCGTCTCGTCGAGCCTCAGCGTGAGGGTCAGCGCCGCCGCCGCCACCCTCGGCTCCCCGGCCACGGCGAGCTGCCTGACCGGTTCGGCGGAGCCGTCGAGGGCGCTCCAGCCGAAGTCCACGATCAGCAGCACGGCGGCCGCCAGCGACTCGCCGACCTGCCGCCCGAACGTGCCGATCATCGATCCCAGCTGTCCCGAGGTCCAGCCGCCGTCGGCGGGCAGCCGGATCAGCAGCAGGTCCCCCTCCCGCGCCGAGCGCAGCAGGTTCCACACCCGCTCACCGTCCGCGTCCGCCCCGCCGCTGGTCTCGGCGTCGACGGTGAACCCCTCGGCGCGCAGCGCGCTCGCCAGCCGCGCGTCCGGCCGCCCGGTACCCGGCCCCGCGGCGTGCGGCCCGGTGGTGTGCGGCCCGGTGGTGGAGGTGCCGGGGGGCGGTGTCGTGGCCCGGTCGTGTGGCCGGGCCGGGTGCGGGACAGGGGCCTGGAGCGGATCGGGGGCCGAGGGCGGAGCGGGAGCCCGGGGCGGGAGCGTGTCCGGCGGGGAGTCGAGGAAGACGAGAGCTCGGCGGGTGCCCACCCGGGGCGTGGTCTCGAAGACTGGATTCGCGAACGCGAGTCCCTCGCTCAACGGTCCTCCCGATCCGACAACGGTGAAGATTCCACTGTGGACGCGTCCGGCGGGACAGATGGCGATCTTGGTGATAGACCGACCTGGTTTGGCGGATGTTTGTCCTTCGGTTCGCGCAAAGTTTGCGCTCAAGGAGTCTCGGCGTTCATGTGAGTTCGATCGGCTTGCGGCGTACCGTGAGGGACGACGAGGAGGGGCCATGCTTCGCCGCACGTTTGTACGTACCGGAGGTCTGACCGCCGGTGCGGTTCTCGCGGGCTCGCTCTGGCAGGGGGTCGCGGGTGCCGTCGCCCCGAGCTTCGAGAGCCCCTACGGTCCGCTTGGCGAGCCCGACGCCAACGGGGTCGCGCTGCCCGAGGGGTTCACCAGCCGGATCGTCGCCCGTACCGGCCGCCGGGTCGGCGGGCTGCTCTGGCACCCGGCGCCGGACGGCGGCGCGTGCTTCCCCGACGGCGACGGCTGGATCTACGTGTCCAACTCGGAGATCCCGCTGCTCGGCGGGGCGTCGGCCATCAGGTTCGGGCCGGACGGAGCCGTCGTCGGCGCCTACCGCATCCTGTCGGGCACCAACCTCAACTGCGCGGGTGGCCGCACCCCGTGGAACTCCTGGCTGTCGTGCGAGGAGATCTTCCGCGGCCGGGTCTTCGAGTGCGACCCCTACGGCTCGCGGGCCGCGATGCCGCGCCTCGCCATGGGCCGGTTCAAGCACGAGGCCGCGGCCTGCGACCCGGAGCGGCGGGTGGTCTACCTGACCGAGGACGAGCCCGACGGCTGCTTCTACCGGTTCCGGCCGGTCTACTGGGGTGACCTGACCTCGGGCACCCTGGAGGTGCTCTGCGCCTCCGACTCGGGCGCGGTGACCTGGCGGCGCGTGCCCGATCCCGGCGCGCTGCTGAAGGCCACCCGCGACCAGGTCGCCGGCGCCACCCGCTTCTCGGGCGGGGAGGGCTGCCACTACGCGGACGGTGTGTGCTTCTTCACCACCAAGGGTGACAACCGGGTGTGGGCCTACGACACGGAGCACGAGCACCTGAGTGTCGTCTACGACGCCGACGCCCCGCTGAACGGCGTCGACAACATCACCGGAACCCCGTCCGGGGACCTCTACGTCGCCGAGGACGGCGGTGACATGGAGATCAACCTGATCACTCCCGAGCGGGTCGTCACCCCCGTCCTGCGGATCGCGGGCCACTCCAAGTCGGAGATCACCGGACCCGCCTTCTCACCGGGCGGCGACCGCCTCTACTTCTCCTCACAGCGCGGCGCCCGCGGTGACGCCGCCGGTACCGACGGCGTCACCTACGAGGTCACCGGGCCCTTCCGCCGCTGACCGACGCGGCCTGTCTGACCACCTCGGTCAGCTCCTCACGCAACTCGGCGAAGAGCGGGTCGGTGCGAGGGTGCTCCCCGTACGGCACGGCCGAGGCGCGGTCGGAGACCACCCGGCCGGGCCTGCCGCTCAGCGCGAGCACCCGGGTGCCGAGATAGACGGCCTCGTCCACGCTGTGGGTGATGAAGACCACGGTCGTGCCGGCCCGCCGCCACAGCTCGCGGACCTCCTCCTGCATGCGCTCCCTGGTGAAGGCGTCCAGGGCGGCGAACGGCTCGTCCATCAGCAGCAGCGCGGGGTCCGGGGCGAGCGCGCGGGCGATCGCCGCGCGCTGCTGCATGCCTCCCGACAGCTCATATGGCCTGGCCCTGGCGACGTCGGCCAGGCCGGTCAGCTCCAGCAGTTCGGCCACCCGCTCGCGCCGCGCCGCCCTGGGCAGGCCGCGCAGCCCGAAGCCGACGTTTCCGGCGACTGACAGCCAGGGGAAGAGCCGGTGCTGCTGGAACACGAAGCCTCTGGTGGGGGCGGGCCCCGACACCGTCGCGCCGGAGGCGGTGATGGTTCCCGCCGAGGGTGCGGTGAAGCCCGCCACCAGCCGGAGCAGCGTGCTCTTGCCGCACCCCGACGGGCCCGCGATCGTCACGAACTCCCCGGCGGTGATCTCCAGGTCGATCGGCCCCAGCGCGTCGACGATCCCGGCGCGTCCCCGGTAGGAGTGCGACACCCCGGTGAGGGCGAGCGCGGTGTCCCGCGCCGCCCCCGGATCGGCCGCCGGGGCGGTCTTTCCGTCGTTGGCGGGAGCACTCTCGTGCGCGGTGCCGTTCGAGGTGGCCGGGTCCGCTCCGGGGGCGGTGGTGCCGGCGTCAGCTTCCGGCGAAGGCATCCGCGAGCTCCTGCGTGGCCAGGCCCTTCTGGAAGACCGCCGGATCGGGGACGGCGTCGATCTTCTGCTGGCCCTTGAGGAACTCGGCCGCGCTGTGCAGGTTCTCGGCGAGCTTGCCGGGAGCGTCCGGGGTGCCGAGATAGTCGGCGGAGCGCTGCTCGCTCGCGTCGAGGAGCACGAGCTGGCCGAGCTGGCGCGCGGCCTCGGCCGGGTCGAGGTTGAGCTGGCGGCCGATGGCCGCGGCGGCGGCGCCGGTGTCGCTCCTGGCCAGCTTGACCGCGCGGTCCTGCTGCTGGAGCCAGACGCTCAGCGCCTTCGGGTACTTCTTCGCGAAGTCGTCGCTCACCACCGCGAGGTCGGCGGTGAGCCTGCCCCGCTGGGCCAGCTCCCGGCTGGTGACCAGCGTCGTGCCGCCGTTCTTCTGCAGCTCGGCCAGGGTGGGCGTCCAGACGTAGGCGGCGTCGATGTCGCCGCGCTGCCAGGCGGCCTGGATGTCCGGCGGCTCCATGTCGAGGATCTTCACGTCGGACTCGGAGAGGCCGGCCTCGGTGAGTGCGGCGAGCAGGCTGTAGTGGGTGGTCGAGGCGAAGGGGGCGGCGACCCGCTTGCCCGCGAGGCCCTTGACGTCGGTCACCCCGCCCCGGGCGACGAGCGCCTCGTTGTCCCCGATCACGTCGAAGATCCACGGCACCCGGTACGGGATGTTGAGCGGCGCGGACAGGCCGCGGGTGACCGGGCTGCTGCCCGCCAGCCCGATGTCGAGCGAGCCGGCGATCATGGCGGTGTTCACGTCGCCGCCCGAGTCGAATTTGCTCCAGGTGATCTTGGTGTTCGGCAGCGCCTTCTCCAGCCACTGCTGGTCCTTGACGATCAGGTCGCCGTTGGGAATGAGCTGGTAGCCGATGCGCAGGGTCGCGGGGGAGCCGTCGGCGGCGGGCTTGGCCTCCTCCGTACCGGACCCGCAGGCGGCCAGGGCGAGGGCGGCGGCTGTCAGGGCGAGGGCTATGCGTTTCATGGGGGTCTTTCCTAGGTACGGCCGCGCCAGGGAACCAGGCGGCGGTCCAGCGTTTGCAGAAGGAAGTCGATGAGCAGACCTGACAGGCCGATGACGATGATGCCGAGCACGACCACGTCCGTCTGGTTGTAGCGCTGGGCGTCACGGACCATGCCGCCGATGCCGGGCACCCCGTTCACGGTCTCGGCGGCGACCACCGTGGTGTAGGCGACGCCCACGGCCACCCGCACCCCCGTGATGATCTCGGGCAGCGCGCTCGGCAGCACCACGCGGAGCGGCAGCTCGTGCCGGCGGGCGCCGAGCGAGCGGGCCGCGTTCAGATAGTCCTCGTGCACCCCGCGTACCGCGTCGGCGGTGGCCACCGCGACCGGCGGGAGCGCGGCCAGCAGCAGGAGCCAGATCTTGGGCTCCTCGTCGATGCCGAACCAGATCACCAGCAGGCTGAGGTAGGCCAGCGGCGGCAGGGTGCGGACGAACGTGACCAGGGGGCCGAGCAGCGCGCGCAGCGTGGGGACCATGCCGATCAGCAGCCCCAGCACGATGCCGCCACTCACCCCGTACAGGCAGCCGAGTCCGATCCGGCGCAGGCTGGTGAGCAGGTGTTCCTGCAGGGTGTGGCCGCTCACGCCGTCGGCGGTGGTGCGCAGGAACTGGTCCCAGACCGCGACCGGCTCCGGTACGAAGACCGGTGGCCAGATCTCGGCCATGGCCACGGCCTGCCAGATCGCGACCAGCGCGACGATCGCTCCGGCCCGCAGCGCCAGGGCTCGCCAGAGGGTACGGCCGGCGCCCGGCTCGGTTCCGAGGACGCTCACGCGACGAGCGCGGGGGCCGCCAGCCGGGGAAGGACGAAGTCGCCCACCCGCCAGGCCTCCTCCAGGTGCGGCCAGCCGGACAGCACGAACTCCGACAGGCCCAGCCCGGCGTATTCGCGGAGGCGTTCGGCCACCTCCGCGTAGCTGCCGACCAGCGCGGTACCGGCGCCCTCGCGGACCAGGCCGACCCCGGCCCAGAGGTTGGGGGAGATCTCCAGGGATTCGGCGGAGCCGCCGTGCAGGTCGGCCATCCGGCGCTGTCCCACCGAGTCCATCCGGGCGAATCGCGCCTGGGCGGCGGCGATCCTGCCGGGGTCCATGCCCGAAAGCAGCCGCCTGGCGTATGCCCAGGCCTCGTCGGCGGTGTCGCGGGCGATGACGTGGAGCCGGATGCCGTACCGGAGCTCGCGACCCGCCTCGGCGGCGAGCTTCCGCATCCGGGCGACCCGCTCGGCGATCATCGCCGGGGGCTCGCCCCACATCAGGTGGACGTCCGCCCCGGTGGCGGCCACCCGCTCGGCGGCGGGGGAGGCTCCGCCGAAGTAGATGTCGGGGGTGTCGAGCAGCGGCGTGGCCAGTCCGCCGCCCGACACCCGGTAGTGGGTGCCCCGGTGGTCGAACGGCTCGCCGGCCCAGGTGCGCCTGAGCACCTCGATGAACTCGCCGGTCCGTTCGTAGCGGGCGTCGTGGTCGAGGAAGTCGCCGTAGGCGCGCTGCTCCTGCGGGTCACCGCCGGTGACCACGTTGAGCAGCAGCCGCCCTCCGCTGATCTGCTGGAAGGTCTGCGCCTGCTGGGCGAGGAGCGTCGGCAGGGTGAAGCCGGGCCGGAAGGCCACCAGCAGCCTGAGCCGCTCGGTCCGCGCCGCGACCGCGCTGCACGCCACCAGCGGGTCGGGGCAGCCCGCTCCGACCGGGGTCAGCGCCGCCTCGAAACCCGCGGACTCCGCGGCCCGGGCCACCTGGGACAGGTAGTCGAGCGTCGCGGGCCGGTCCGCGGCGGCACCCGCCGCGACGGTGGTCGTGGCGGGCCTGACGTGGTGGCCGTCGCCGGTGGTCGGCAGGAACCAGTGCAAGCGCATCTTCGCCTCATACAGAGCTCATCCGGAACGGGCTGGTGCCCCCGATATTAATCACATAATACCTATCTAGAAAGAGGGAATTTAGGCCGCGCCCCCTCCGGGGTGCGGCGACCGGAAGCCGGGGCGGCCCGGAGGGGGCGCCGGGGGCGCCGAGGGTGGCGGGCGGCCGCCGGTCAGTCGCCGGGGGAACGGGCCGGCTCCGCCGCGAAGAAGACGAAGAAGAAGGGTCAGAGGTCGCGGACCCAGATCTCGTCGACGATGTCGCCGTGCTGTTCCTTCTCGACGAGCTCGAAGCCCGCCGCCCGGTAGATGCGCCTGGCGCCCAGCAGCACGTCCCTGGTCCACAGCCTCATCCGCCGGTAGCCCGCGGCCCTGGCGAAGCGCACACACTCCGCCACGAGCAGGCTGCCGATGCCCATGCCCCGCACGGACGGCTCGACCAGCAGCAACCGCAACTGGGCCGTCTCGTCGTCCTTGCGCACGCAGAAGACGCAGCCGGCCCGCTCGCCGTCCACCTCGGCGATCCAGCCCGCCTCGCGCGCCGGGTCGTGGTGGTCCACGTAGTCGGCCGCGACCCTGGCCACCAGCGCCTCGAAGTCCATGCCCCAGCCCTGCTCGGAGCTGTAGAGCGTGCCGTGCCGGTGGATCACCCAGCCGAGGTCGCCCGGACGCAGCGGACGCAGGACGTAAGGAGAGCCCGTCCTCGGCTCCGCGCCGAGGATCTCCTCGATGACCGCCATGCTCGCGACCAGCCGCCCGCGGTCCTCGTCGGTCACCCCGGCCAGCAGTTCGCGCACCTCTTCGGCCGCGCGCCCGTCGAAGAGCGCGAACCTGGTCCGGCCCTCGTCGGTCAGCTCGACCACCTGCCGCCGCGCGTCGGTGGCGGACCGCTCCCGGACGACCAGTCCGTCGCCCTCGAACCCGGCGAGCATCCGGCTGAGGTATCCGGCGTCGAGCCCGAGCAGCCGCCGCAGGTCGCCGGTCTCCATGCGGTCCGCCCGGTCCAGCTCGAACAGCACCCTCATCTCGGTGAGCGAGTAGGGAGTGTCCAGGATGCCCTGGTGGAGCACGCCGATGAGCCGGGTGTAGAAGCGGTTGAAGGCCCGGACCTCCGCCACGTGTCTCTCCATGCTTGACAGCATCAACGAATTCATTGACCAGGTCAACGAAATGATGAGAGATCTTTGCGGGCGGGTAACTGTGAGATCACCGGCTAACTGCGCTAACTTCGCATTTTGCCTTGGAACGGACGATGAGCTGGGGCGGCGCGTGCCGTGCCCATGGCGGGAGCATGATGGCTGAGGTCGCGTACATCGGTGGGTACACCCCGGACACCGAAGGGTCCGGGCCGGGGATCACCCTGGTGGAGCTGGGAAGTCTCGCCCGGCTCGGCGAGACGCCCGCCTCCGGGCCGTCGTTCCTCGCCGTTCACCCCGTCCTCCCGGTCCTGTACGCGGTGGGGGAGAGCGAGCGCGGTACGGTCGGCGTCTTCGCCCGCGCCGGCGACGGCACGCTGAGCCCGCTCGCGCAGCGGCCCAGCGAGGGGTCGGCCCCCTGCCACCTGGCGGTGGACCCCACCGGCACGCGCCTGGCGGTGGCCAACTACGGCGACGGCACCCTCAGCGTGCACGGCATCGACGGATCCGGCCTGCTGACCGACACGTGGATCTTCCCCTACCGCGAGGGGGCCCACGCCCACCAGGCGGTCTTCGGCCCCGACGACGTGCTGTACGTGAGCGACCTGGGGGCCGACGAGATCCGTCGCTACCTGGTCGGCGACGAGGTGATCCCGCACCCGGAAGGACCGGTCAGGCTCGCCCCCGGCATGGGCCCCCGGCACATGGCCATGGCGGGCGGCCACTGGTACGTGGCGGGAGAGCTGGACGGCACCGTGCGCGCCTACGACGCCGAATGGCGCGAGATCCACGTCGCCCCGGCCAGCGGGAGCGGGGGGCGGAACCAGCCCTCACACCTGGAGGCCCGCGGCGGGCTCGTCTACGTCGCCAACCGGGGTCCCGACACGATCTCGGTCTTCGCCGGCCCCGAGTTGGAGCCGGTCGCGGAGGTCGCCTGCGGCGGCGCCTGGCCGAGGCACTTCGCCATCGCCGACGGCCGCATGTACGTGGCCAACCAGCATTCGGACACCGTCGCCGTGCTCCCGCTGAAGGACGGCGTCCCGCGGCCCGCGGGGGAGGTCTTCGCCGTCGGCACCCCGTCCTGCGTGCTGCCGCTGCCCTGAGCCGCCGGTGAGAAGGGGGGCGATGGTTCCGGGTGGGTATGACCTATGAGGTGGCCGGGGATTCCCGAGCCCGGAATCCCGCAGGTGACGTACGCGACCCGTTCGGCACCGGACCTCGGGTCCGGTGGAGGCGCCCATGTGTCGCTTCTCCGTCGATCGTGGGAGGCGACATATGAGGACTAGTTCTATTTGGTCTAGACCACTGGCGCATCTGACGGCAGAATGCGTTTCGTCGGTGGCGGAAATCCGTCGCCGATCGGCCCATGCCCTTTAGTCTGATCATCTTGGCTCGGACTCATAACCGGAGGATGTCATGCGTATCGGAGTGCTCACCGGGGGCGGCGACTGCCCCGGCCTGAACGCCGTTATCCGCGCTGTCGTGCGTAAGGGAGTGGGCGTCCACGGGCATGAGTTCGTCGGGTTCCGCGACGGCTGGCGGGGTCCTCTCGAGGGCGACACCATGCCGTTGGACATCGAGGCCGTACGCGGCATCCTGCCGCGCGGCGGGACGATCCTGGGCTCGTCGCGGACCAACCCGATCAAGATCGATGGCGGCGTTGAGAAGATCAAGGAGAACCTCGCGAAGGGCGGGGTCGACGCGCTGATCGCGATCGGCGGCGAGGACACCCTCGGTGTGGCCAAGCAGCTCTTCGACAAGGGGGTGAAGGTCGTCGGCGTGCCCAAGACGATCGACAACGACCTCAACGCCACCGACTACACCTTCGGCTTCGACACGGCGGTCAACATCGCCGTCGAGGCGATCGACCGCCTGCACACCACCGCCGAGTCCCACCACCGCGCGCTGATCTGCGAGGTCATGGGCCGCCACGCGGGCTGGATCGCCCTGCACGCCGGCATGGCGGGCGGTGCCAACGTCATCCTCATCCCGGAGAAGCCCTTCGACATCGACCGGGTCTGCGCCTACGTCGAGTCCCGCTTCAAGACGAAGTACGCGCCGATAATCGTGGTCGCGGAGGGCGCGCACCCGGTTGAGGGCCAGATGACGCTGCAGGCGGGCGAGCTCGACGCCTTCGGTCACGTGAGGCTCGGCGGCATCGGCGAGAACCTCGCCAGCGAGATCGAGAAGCGCACCGGCAAGGAGGCCCGTACCACGGTGCTCGGCCACATCCAGCGCGGTGGCACCCCCACGGCCTTCGACCGGGTGCTGGCCACCAGGTTCGGCCTGCAGGCCATCGACGCGGTGCAGGACGGCGACTTCGGCAAGATGGTCGCCCTCCAGGGCACCGAGATCGTGCGGGTGGGTCTCGACGAGGCCACCAAGGAGTTGAAGACCGTGCCGGCCAGCCGCTACGAGGAGGCCGAGGTCTTCTTCGGCTGAGACGTCACCGCGGCCCCTCGCGGAGAGTGGCCGTTTGCAAGCGTTCTGCAAGCGTCCGGTCCTAGCCTCCTGACTGGGCGGCCGGCCGCCTGCGATTCCCCTCCATGTACGGCTTGCGCCCTGACCAAGCGGCCCAGCGGGCGCAGGCCGTACATCATCGCTCTCGGGAGTCGAACAAAGACGGGCCCTTCGGTGTCTGAGCGGCGGGCGGGGTGACCGGCTCGTGCAGCCGGGCCTCGGCGCGGCGGTTCTCCAGCCTGGCCAGCAGGGTGGCGTCGTGGTCCAGCTCCGGCTGCGACGGCGACAGGATGACGGTGAGCAGCAGGCCGACGGTCAGCAGGCCCAGCACGGTCAGCGTGGGCAGCATGAAGTCGATGCCCTTGGCCCCTCCGAGCGGTGCGGGTGAGAGCCGGGGGTGCACCTCGAGCGCGAACATGCCGGTGTAGTGCATGCCGCAGACCGCCAGGGCCATGATCATCGCGGCGCCGCCGATGGCCGGCACGCCGCTGATCCGCAGGCTGAACCAGAGCGCCACGATGGACGCGGCGATCGCGATCGCGACCGAGACCCCGACCAGCACCGGATCGTAGGAGAGGTGGGCCGGCATTCTCATCGCGAACATGCCGATGTAGTGCATGCCCGCCACGCCGAGACCGGTGAGCACGCCGCCGGAGACCAGCGGCACGAACCTCTCGCCCTGGTAGGAGACCAGGAACAGGCCCGCGCCCACGACGACGACGGCCAGGGCCGCCGAGCCGATCGTCAGCGGCACGTCGTAGCGGATCTGGCCGCCGCCGACGGAGAAGCCCATCATGGCGACGAAGTGCATGACCCAGATACCGGTGCCGCCGATGGACAGTGCCCCGCCCACCAGCCAGCGGACCCGTGCCGCCCCCGCCGCCTCGCGGGCTCTGGCGGTGAGCAGGAGGCCGAGCATGCATCCGACGCTCGACATGACATAGGCCAGCACGGGGGTGAGCAGGCCGTAAGAAAAGTGATCTACGTGGGACATGTTCCAGTTTTTCGTGAGAAAGAAATCGGTGGATTATTGCAGTACGCCGCTTTCTTGTTGAGAGGTAGGGCCGGCGTGTGACGGGAATCGAGGGGCCGTTCTGGCGGGCGGTCGCGGTGTTCCGCGTCGCATCCCTTGGGTACGCGGCGGTTCTGCTCATCCGTGCCGGGGGGTACGCCCACCCGGCGATCGGCTGGCTGGTGATCGGCGTCATGGCGCTGTGGACCGCGGGGACGATCTTCGCCTACTCCGTCGAGGAGCTCCGCGGCTGGCCGCTGCTCGCCGCCGACATGCTCGTGACCGTGGGCTGCCTGCTCGCCACCCCGGCGGTGCAGGGCGCCTACCAGGAGGGCAGCCTGCCGATCACCGGCACCTGGATGGGCGGCGCGGTGCTCGCCTGGGGCGTGTACGGCGGGCGGCGGCTGGGGGCCGTGGCCGCGTTGATCGTCTCGCTGGCCGACCTGTGGCTGCACGGTGTCCCCGGAGGCGGCTTCGAGACGCTGCCGATCAACGGCACCGTCCTGCTCTTCCTCGCCGGGACCGTCGTCGGGCACGTCGCCCGGCTGGCCAAGAAGGCCGAGGAGCGCATGGAGCAGGCGATCGAACTGGAGGTCGCGGGGCGGGAGCGGGAGCGGCTCGCCCGGGGAATCCACGACTCGGTGCTCCAGGTGCTCGCGCTGGTTCAGCGGCGCGGGCAGGAGATCGGCGGCGAGGCGGCCGAGCTGGGCAGGCTCGCGGGCGAGCAGGAGGCCGCCCTGCGCGAGTTGGTCAGGCTCAGGCCAGAGGCACCCGCCGCGGGCACCGCGGACCTGTGCGCCCTGTTGCACAGGTACGGCTCGGCCACGGTCACCGTCTCGGCCCCGGCGACCCCGTTGATCCTGCCCGCGGCCACCGCGGCGGAGATGGCCGCCGCGGTCGGGGCCGCCCTGGACAACGTCGCCCGCCACTGCGGGGCGCGGGCGCCCGCGTGGGTCTTCGCCGAGAGCGATGACGGGCTGGTCACCGTGACCGTCAGGGACGAGGGGCCGGGTATGGCACCCGGACGCCTGGAGGAGGCCGCCGCCGACGGGCGGCTCGGCGTCGCGCAGTCCATCCGGGGCCGTGTCGCGGACCTTGGCGGCACGGTCAGTGTGATCTCCGCTCCCGGCCGGGGCACCGAGATCGAGATGTCGGTGCCGGCCGGCTAGACCGCCTCTCGCGGCCGCCACGGTGGGCGGGCCGGGCTGTCCGGACGCTGTGCAGCAGGACGGGCACCTCCGCAGGAACGGGCCTAAGGTAGGCCAATGCGCGTGATGGTGGTGGACGACCACCCGATGTGGAGGGACGGGGTGGCCAGGGACCTGGCCGAGGCCGGATACGAGGTGGTGGCCGCGGTCGGGGAGGGGCGGCAGGCGGTCCGGGTGGCCGCGGCGGTCCGGCCCGAGCTGGTGGTGCTGGACCTGCGGCTGCCCGACCTGCCGGGGGTCGAGGTGGCCAGGAGGCTGGCCACCTCGGAGCCGCCGCCCAGGGTGCTGGTGCTGTCGGCCAGCGGCGAGCAGGAGGACGTGCTGGAGGCCATCAAGGCGGGAGCCTCCGGGTATCTCCTGAAATCCGCGAGCAAGGAGGAGTTCCTCGACGCGGTCCGGCGCACCGCGGGGGGCGACGCGGTTTTCACCCCCGGGCTGGCCGGGCTCGTGCTGGGGGAGTATCGGAGGCTGGCGGCCAGGCCCGCGCCCGAGGCGACGCCCCGCCTGACCGAGCGGGAGACCGAGGTGCTCCGCCTGGTCGCCAAGGGGTTGTCCTACAAGCAGATCGCCGAGCGTCTCGTGCTCTCCCACCGGACCGTGCAGAACCACGTCCAGAACACGCTGAACAAGCTTCAGCTCCACAATCGGGTGGAACTGGCCCGCTACGCCATCGAGCAGGGCCTCGACGAGTCGTAGTCCCGACTAAAGTAACAAGGTCGAGAGGTTGTCTTTGCGCGAACGCGCGAGAGACTTGACGAAGCCCTACCACGAAACCCTGCATATCCCCTCGAAGCTCCACCGGAGGTTGCACCATGACCATGTCCGCCTTGGGCGAGCCCTGCGTTCTGCTCAAACTGGGCGAGGTCGTCCTCAAGGGCAACAACCGTGAGCTCTTCGAGCGGAGGTTGCAGGCCAACATCAAGGCCGCGCTGAAGGATGTCGGCGTCAAGGTCGACGTCCGGCAGCGCCACGGCGTCATCGCGCTCTTCCTGCCGGACGGCACCGAGGTCGAGGTCGCGGACACGGTCGCCGAGCGCGTCTCGTACGTCCCCGGGCTGGTCTGGATCCACCGTGCCTGGCGGGTGGCCAAGGATCCCTCGGCGATCACCAAGGCCGCCATCGAGCTGCTGGCCGACCGCGACGACGTCAGGCGCGGCGTCTCCTTCGCGGTCCGCTCCCGCCGCCGCGACAAGCGCTTCCCGCTCACCTCGATGCAGCTGGACCGCTCGGTCGGCGGCGAGCTCAACGACATCTACGGACTGCCGGTCGACCTGAAACGTCCCGAGCTGGTGGTCTCCATCGAGGTCGACCGCGACGAGGCGTTCGTCTTCACCGGCGGGCTGCCGGGCCAGGGCGGGCTGCCGGTCGGCACCAGCGGCCGGGGCCTGGTCCTGATGTCCGGTGGCATCGACTCCCCGGTGGCCGCCTACCGGATGATGCGCCGCGGCCTGCGCGTCGACTTCCTGCACTTCTCCGGCATCCCTTTCACCACCTCCGAGTCCATCTACAAGGCGTACGCGCTGGTCAGGGCACTCGACAGGTTCCAGGGCGGGTCCCGGCTGTGGGTCGTCCCCTTCGGCAAGGCCCAGCAGTCCATCAAGGCCTCCGGCCAGGACCGCCTGGCGGTGATCACCCAGCGCCGTCTGATGCTGAAGACCGGTGAGGAGGTCGCCCGCCGCCTGCGTGCCGGTGCCCTGGTCACCGGCGACTCCCTGGGCCAGGTCTCCTCGCAGACCCTGCAGAACATCACCGCCCAGGACGACGCGGTCGACATGCCGATCCTGCGCCCGCTCATCGGCCTGGACAAGACCGAGATCATGGCCGAGGCCCGCCGCATCGGAACCCTGGCGATCTCCGAACTGCCGGACGAGGACTGCTGCTCGCTGCTGGCCCCCCGCCGCGCCGAGACCGCCGCGAAGGTCGCCGACCTGAAGAAGATCGAGCGTCGTCTGGACGCCGAGGAGCTCGCCGTCCAGCTCGCCGGGTCCCTGCAGGAGTACCGGCTCGACGCCTGAGATCGGATCCCCCGGCCCCGGGGGCGCACCCGGGACCGGGGGGCCGTGGCGAGCGGATGGGTCAGGCGGGGGCCAGGGCGTCGACGGCCGCGACCTTGCCCAGCAGCGGCGGGAACCGCTCCATCACCCGGGCCAGCTCGCCCAGGTCGCCGTCGACCAGCGCCTGGGGGCCGTCGCAGAGGGCCTGGTCGGGGCGCGGGTGGACATCGATGATCACGCCGTCGGCGCCGGCCGCGATGGCGGCGCGGGTGAGCGGCAGGACCAGGTCGCGGTGGCCGCCGGAGTGGGACGGGTCGACGATGACCGGCAGGTGCGACAGCCGCTGGGCGAGCGGCACCGCGGAGACGTCCAGGGTGTTGCGGGTGGCGGTCTCGAAGGTGCGGATGCCGCGCTCGCACAGCACGATGTCGAGGTTGCCGCGCTGGGCGATGTACTCGGCGGCCATCAGCCACTCCTCGATGGTGGCGCTCATCCCGCGCTTGAGCATCACCGGCTTGCCCGCGGCGCCGACGGCCTGGAGCAGCGCGAAGTTCTGCGCGTTGCGGGTGCCGACCTGGAGCATGTCGGCGTAGGAGGCCACCAGTTCCACGTCGGCCGCGTCGACGACCTCGGTGACGACCGGAAGCCCGGTCTGCTCGCGCACGTCGGCGAGGATGCGCAGGCCGGCCTCGCCGAGCCCCTGGAAGGCGTACGGGGAGGTACGGGGCTTGTAGGCGCCGCCGCGCAGCAGGGTGGCCCCGGCGGCAGCGGCCATCCGGGCGGCCTGAAGGGTCTGTTCGGGGGTCTCCACCGCGCACGGGCCGGCGATCAGGGTGACCGTGCCGGGACCGATCGGCACACCGCCGACGCGGACCGTGGACCGCTCGGGGTGGTTGTCGCGGCTCACCAGCTTGTACGGCGCGCTCACCCGCATCACGTCGGCCACCCCGGTCATGCCTCGCAGGTCGAGGGTGGTGAACTGGGCGACATCGCCGACCAGGCCGATGATCGTACGGCTCACGCCCCGGCTGACGAACGCCTCGCCGCCCGCCGTGCCGATGACCTCCACGATCGCCTCGACGTCCTGCTCCGTGGCGCCGGGTCCCATGACGATGACCATGTCTCTCCCTCTTCGACGGCTCCGGCCGGTCCGACCGGCTCCGAGGTCTGTGGTGTGTTCGATGAAGACCGGGAAAAGCAGAAGGCCCCGAGTCCGAAACCGGACCCGGGGCCTTCTGTTCGCCAGGCTGTCAGCGCAGCATCTGGTGGCGAACGGTCCGACTCACGGGTCCGTCGCCATAAAAAAACCAGAACGCTGTACGCATAGTGGGAAATGATAGCGCACGGTCAGAGCGCCCCTGCCCCGCCAGGCGAGAGAACGTTATTCGGTAGCCGCCGGGGCGCCGGGAAGTCCGCGATGGCAGGATTACCACGTGCCATAGGGGAAACGGCGGAGGGAGTGATGGTGGAGCAGTCCGAACCTTCGTGGGAGGAGCCTCGCCTGCCTCCGGGCCAGTACGTCCCCCGGGGCCGACCGGTGATCCACTACGGCCGGGTGCCCCGGTTCCGCCCGGAGACCTGGCAACTGCACGTCATGGGGGCGACGGCCTCGGGTGAGCAGCACCGTTTCACCTGGCCCGAGTTCTCCGCGCTGCCGCGCACCACGGTGGTGGCCGACTTCCACTGCGTCACCAAGTTCTCGATCATGGGTAACGAGTGGGGCGGGGTGTCCGCGGCGACGCTGATGGAGGTCGCCCCGCCCGCGCCCGGTGTGAAGCACGTGATGATCTGGGGCGAGTACGGCTACAGCGCCAACGTGCGGATAGGCGACTTCGACCGCTCACAGACGATGCTCGCGCTGGAGCTGGACGAGAAGCCCATCGCCCTGGAACGCGGGTTCCCGGTGCGGATGGTCGTCCCGCACCTGTACGCGTGGAAGAGCGTCAAGTGGGTGCGCGCCGTGGAGTACCTGCTGGAGGACAGGCGCGGCTTCTGGGAGGAGCGCGGCTATCACAACATCGCCGACCCCTGGCGCGAGCAGCGCTACTCCTATCAGGAGGAAGCGGGCGAAGGTCCGCCCTGATCGGTCCGTGATCGGCGTTCGCCCCCGATCTCCGGGGTGGGTTGACTACGGTTTTCCGCATGTCGACCACGGGCTGGGTGCTGCTCTGCGCCTTCAGCGCCCTTCTCGGACTCGTCCTTCCCCGCCCGCGCCGGCGGCCCCCGGACCGGCAGGGCGGTCCGACGGACGAGGCCACCTTCCTGACACTGCACATCGCGGCGATGGCGGCTCCCTCGCTGCGGTCCGGGCTCACCCACGAGTCCGCCCGTAAGGCGGTCCGCCACCTGCGTACCCTGCTGGGCACCAGCGCCGTCGCGGTCGCCGACAGCGGCGGCCTGCTCGCCTGGGACGGCGCGGCGGGCTGCCACCGCGACCACGCGCCCGAGCACGCCAGGACCGTACTGGCCTCGGCGCGCCCGCACGTGGTGACCGGGGACGAACCGGCTTGCGACACACCGGGCTGTGCCACCGGGGGCGGGGTCGTCGTACCGCTCACCGTCGACGGGCGGGTGGTCGGGACGCTCGCCGCGTATGACGCCGTGGTGAGCGTGGTACTGGTGCGGACCGTCACCGAGGTCGCCAGGTGGGTCTCGGGGCAGCTGGAGCTGGCAGAGGTCGACTCCTCGCGGCGGCGGACGATGGAGGCGGAGATGCGGGCGCTGCGCGCCCAGATGTCTCCGCACTTCGTCTACAACGCGCTGACCACCATCGCCTCGTTCGTCCGCACCGACCCCGAGCGGGCGCGGGAGCTGCTGGTGGAGTTCGCCGACTTCAACCGGTACGCGCTGCGCCGGGCACGCGACTTCACCACCCTCGCCGAGGAACTGCACTGCGTGGACCGCTACCTGCTCCTGGAACGTGCCAGGTTCGGCGACCGGCTCCGTTTCACCCTCAGGGTCGCGCCGGAGGTGCTGTCGGTCTCCGTCCCGTTCCTCTGCCTGCAGCCGCTGGTGGAGAACGCGGTCAAGCACGGCGTGGCCGCCGCGGGGCGTCGTGGAGAGGTGCGGGTGGTGGTCAGTGACGCCGGAGCCGAGGCTCACATCAGCGTGCAGGACGACGGCCTGGGCATGCCCCCCGAGCGGGCCAGGGGGCTCCTCGACGGCTCCGCGCCGCCGGGAGAGGAGGGCGGGATCGGGCTGGCGGGCGTCGACGTGCGCTTCCGCCAGATCTACGGCGAGGACTACGGCCTGGTCGTGGAGAGCGCCCCGGACGCGGGCACGACGGTGCGGCTCCGCGTTCCCAAGCTCCACCCCGCCAATAGCCATTTGTAGTCAAACCATTACCTGAAGTTGCCATGAGGCTTGCGGCGGGTGTGGTTCAGAGGGCAGCGTGGGGTCATGTTGCGAGTCCTGGCCGTTGACGACGAGGTCCCCGCCCTTGAGGAGATCGCCTATCTCCTCCGCCAGGACCCCCGTATCGAGCACGTCTCCACGGCCGCGGGCGGGGTCACCGCGCTCCAGGACATGGTCCAGATGATCGGCGCGGGCGAGCGGCTGGACGGGGTGTTCCTCGACATCCGGATGCCGGGCCTGGACGGCCTCGACCTGGCCAGGCTCATCGCGGGGTTTCCCAACCCGCCGCGGCTGGTCTTCGTCACCGCCCACGAGGAGTGCGCGGTGCAGGCCTTCGAGCTGGAGGCGGTCGACTACCTGCTCAAGCCGGTCAGGGCCGACCGGCTGGCCGAGGCGGTACGGCGCCTGGAGTCCATGATTCCGGCTGCGGCCGACCCCGTGCTGGAGGACGTCATCCCGGTCGAGCTCGCGGGGCGGACGCGGTTCGTGCCCCAGCAGGCCGTCTGGTTCGCCGAGGCGCAGGGCGACTACGTCCGGCTCCACACCGACGAGGGCAGCTACCTGGTCCGCATGTCGCTGGCCGCCCTGGAGCGGCGCTGGGCGGGGTCGGGGTTCATCCGGGTGCACCGCAGCACGCTGGTCTCGGTGCGGCACGTGAGCGAGCTGCGCTTCGACGGCGGCAGGGTGATGCTCCGGGTGGGCAACGAGACGCTTCCGGTCAGCCGCCGGCACGCCCGCGAGGTCCGCGAACGGCTGGTCCGCCAGTTCCGTGACCGCCCGGCCGTCCCCGGTGTGGTCCGGGCCAGGCCCCTGCCCTCCGCGGCCGCCCTGCGGTAGCCGCGGCACGCTCTCTGTGGGCCCTCGCGCGGTGATTCGCGTCCGTGCGGGCTTCCGCTGCCGTGCCACGGTCGCCGTCCCCTTGGCGTCTCTCCGCGCGCCGACCGGCCCCGCGCCTTCCGTGTGCCGTTCCACGGCCGTACGGCCCATCGGCGTTTCCCCGGCACGGGCGGGTCCCAGGGGTCCCACGAGCCCCCGATCGACCGTTCGTCGCCCGCCGTGAGCCGTTCGTCGCGCCGGAGCTCTCCGCACATCGACAACTACTGACCGTTAATCGCGCTGGCGGGAAAGCGCCGCTCGCTCGTCTGGACGCGCCTCTAGTGTTCCCTCATCGGAGAGCGAGACCCGCCGGATCAGGGGGGACAGGGCCGTAAGGCTCGCACAGGACCTGATGCGCGGACACGGGGTGACCGCCGGCATCCGGCCACCGGGTCCTTGACCGGAAGGGGGAGGGGTCGCCGCTCTCCGATACGACGGGACGCCCGCGTTAGCCAGCGGGCCGGACCGTGATCCGGCCACACGGGGGCGGCCGGATCACGAGGACGGGCGTCCCGTCCGACCTTCCGGCAGGTCAGGAACTCACCCGGTCGCGGAGCTTCTTGAGCGCCTCGATGTCCTCGCGGTGCTTCTCGGCGCCGCCCGGTGTCTCGATGCAGAACGGCACCCCGGCCATCACGGGATGGCTCAGCATGTCGGCGAAGGGCTCGGCGCCGATGTGGCCGGAGCCGATGTTCTCGTGCCGGTCCTTCCTGGAGTCGCACACGTCCTTGGAATCGTTGGCGTGGACCAGCTTGAGCCGTCCGGGGGCGATCGCGTGCAGGGCCTCCAGAGTCTCGTTGACGCCCTCGGAGGTCGACAGGTCGTGCCCGGCGGCGAAGGCGTGGCAGGTGTCGAAGCAGACCCCCGCCTTGGGGTGCCAGTCGAGGGCCGCCAGGTAGGGCTCCAGGTCCTGGACCGTCGCGCAGAGCACCGCGCCCTGCCCGGCCATCGGCTCCAGCAGCAGGTCGGGCCCGTCGTCGGGGATCTCGTCCAGGAGCGGCAGGAGATGTTCACGCAGCTGGCGCAGCGCCTCGTCGCGGGACTGGCTCACCGCCGACCCCGTGTGGACGACCACTCCCTTCGCGCCGATCGCGTGGCCGCGCAGCAGGTTGTGCCGCACGGTGGCCACCGACTTCTCCAGCGTCTCCGCGCTGGGCGAGCCCATGTTGACCAGGTAGGGCGCGTGCACGAAGGAGAGCACGCCCGACTCGAGGAGCTTGGCGTCCTGGGCGGGGTCACCCACGGCGAGCGCCCAGCCGCGAGGGTTGGTGACGAACACCTGGATCATCTCGGCACCGATGTCGGAGGCGTAGCGCAGCCCGCCCTTGGCGAGACCGCCGGTGACGGAGACGTGTCCGCCGATGGAGGAGAGAGAAGTCATGGTGACCTCAGTTTAGGCGGCGCCCTCGGCGCTTCACAGCCGACAGGCCGCCCACCTGACCTGCCCTCCCCGCACTCTGGGGCGAGGTGACCGGTGAGGGGCGCCGGCGGTGCGCTCAGCCGCGTCTCCCAAGGGGAACCGAGCGCCGGGTACCAGCAGGTTTGGAGTATGTTGCGGAAATCTGCGGCGAACCCTTGGCATAGTTTGGGGTGCTTGCCGCTGGACTGTACGCGCCGGTGGTGTGTGTACTGCTCCCATGTCTAACGTGCACTCCGCGCCGCAGGCCGCGGGGCTGGCCGCCTTCAACGCGCTGGGCACCGAGGAGGCCGAGGCCGAACTGCTGGCCTGCTGCGCCTGCCGGGACTTCGCCGCGCGGGTGGCGGCGTCGCGCCCCTACCGTGACCTCGACAGGCTGGCCGAGGTCGCGGAGGCCACCGTGCGGAGCCTGGACTGGTCCGGCGTACGCGAGGCGCTGGCAGCTCACCCCAGGATCGGTGAGCCGCCACGCGAGGGCGGCCCGGTGGCCGGTCGTTCCGGAAGGGAGGCGGCCTGGTCCCGCCGCGAGCAGTCGGGGGTCGCGGCGGCGGGGCGGGAGGTCCTGGACCGGCTGACGGAGGGCAACCGCGCCTACGAGCGGCGGTTCGGCCACGTCTACCTGATCTGCGCCACGGGCCTGTCGGCCGAGGAGATGCTGGCCCGCCTCACCGAGCGGCTCGGCAACGACGAGGACACCGAGCGGGACGTGGTCAGGGCCGAGCTCGCGAAGATCATCCGTCTGCGGCTGGCGAAGCTCCTGGGGGCGGCCACGTGAGCCTGTCCACGCATGTGCTCGACGCCGCCCTGGGCAGGCCGGCGGCGGGTGTCGCGGTACGCCTGGAGCGGGACGGCGAGGTGCTCGCCGAGGGCGTCACCGACGCCGACGGGCGGATCGCGGGATGGACCTGCGGGGCGGGCGCCCACCGGCTGGTCTTCGAGACCGGGGACTACTTCGCCGCCCGCGCGGTGGACGCCTTCTACCCGCGGGTCTCGATCGACTTCACGGTGGCGGACCCGGGGGAACACCACCACGTGCCCCTGCTGCTCAGCCCGTTCGCCTACTCGACGTATCGAGGGAGCTAGCATGCCCGTCGTTCTCGGACCCAACCGCTACGGCAAGGCGGAGACCCGCCTGGTCCGTGTCGTCAGGGACGGTGACGTCCACCACATCAAGGACGTCACCGTCGGCTCGGCACTCTCCGGCGACATGGAGGCGGTCCACCTCACCGGCGACAACGCCGCGGTCCTGCCGACCGACACGCAGAAGAACACCGTGTACGCCTTCGCCAGGAAGCACGGTGTCGCCCAGATCGAGGACTTCGCGATCCTGCTGGCCCGTCACTATGTGGACTCCCAGCCCACGGTCCACCACGCCCGGGTGGAGATCGAGGAGTACTTCTGGGACCGGATCCCGGTGAACGGCGACTCCGCCTCGGGAGCCGGGCACTCCTTCGTTCGCTCCGGCAGGGAGACGCGCACCTGCGTCGTCCACCACGACCGGGACGGCACCACCACCGTGGTCTCCGGGCTGAGGGACCTGGTGGTGCTCAACTCGACGGGGTCGGAGTTCTCCGGCTTCGCCCAGGACGAGTACACCACCCTGAAACCCACCAGGGACCGCGTCCTGGCCACCGAGGTCTCGGCCCGCTGGCGGCACCTGCCAGGCATGCCCCCGCACGGGGACTCCTTGGGGGCCTCCTTGGCGGATTCCCACTACGGGGAGTCCTACGACGAGGTGCGCCGCTGCCTGCTCGGCGCGTTCGCCGAGACCTACAGCCTGTCGCTGCAGCAGACGCTCTACGCGATGGGCGAGCGGGTGCTGAACACCCGGAAGGGGGTCTGCGAGGTGCGCCTGGCGATGCCGAACAAGCACCACTTCCTGGTGGACCTCACCCCCTTCGGGCTGGACAACCCCAATGAGGTGTTCTACGCCGCCGACCGTCCCTACGGGCTGATCGAGGGCAGCGTGCTCCGCGACGACACCCCCGACGCCCGCTTCGCCTGGGAGTGATGACCGTGGATTTCCTGCGACCCGCCACCTGGGCGGAGGCGCTGGCCGCCAAGGCGGACCGGCCGGAGGTGGCGCCCATACAGGGCGGCACCGACATGATGGTCGAGCTCAACTTCGACGTGCGAAGGCCCGCCGGGCTGCTCGACCTGAACCGGATCGCCGAGCTCGCGACCTGGAGTGAGGAGGCGGACGGCAGGCTCAGGGTCGGTGCGGGCGTGTCGTACGCCCGGCTGATCGCCGAACTGGGCGACCGGCTGCCGGGTCTCGCCCAGGCCTCCCGTACCGTCGGCTCGCCGCAGATCCGCAACCGGGGCACGGTGGGCGGCAATCTCGGCGCGGCCTCGCCCGCGGGGGACAGTCACCCGCCGCTGCTCGCGGGGGACGCGGTCATCGAGGTCGCCTCCGCCGCCCGGGGCGTGCGGATGATCCCGGCCGCGGCCTTCTACCTCGGGGTCAAGCGCAGCGCGCTGGAACCCGACGAGCTGATCAGGGCGTTCTGGATGAGCCCGGCGAGCGGCCCGCAGTACTTCTCCAAGGTCGGTACCCGTAACGCCATGGTGATCGCGGTCTGCTCGTTCGCGATCGCGCTCCACCCCGCGGAGCGCCGGGTCGGCACCGGCATCGGCTCGGCCGCCCCGACCCCCCGGCGCGCCGTCGCGGCCGAGGAGTTCCTGGCCGCCGAACTCGACTGGGAGGCGCGGCTCGACCCCGCGCTGCTCGGGCGCTTCGGTGAGCTGGCCGCCGAGGCCGCCTCGCCGATCGACGACGTGCGCGGCACAGCCGACTACCGGCGTCACGCCATCGCGGTGATGGCGCGGCGCACCCTGACCTGGGCGTGGAACGACCTGCGCTCCGGGCGTTTCGAGAGGAGGGCAGGCTGATGCGCGTCACCTTCACGGTCAACGGCCGCAGTGAGACCGCCGACGACGTCTGGGAGGGCGAGAGCCTCCTGTACGTCCTGCGTGAACGGGTGGGCCTGCCGGGTTCCAAGAACGCGTGCGAGCAGGGCGAGTGCGGCTCCTGCACCGTCTACCTCGACGGGGTGCCCGTCTGCGCGTGCCTGGTCGCGGCCGGGCAGGCCGAGGGCCGCGTGGTCCGCACCATCGAGGGACTCGCTGACGGCGACCGGCTCGACCCGGTCCAGGAGGCGTTCGTCGAGTGCGGAGCCGTCCAGTGCGGGTTCTGCACCCCCGGCCTCGTCGTCCAGGCCCACGACCTGATCGAGCGGATCCCGCGCCCGTCCGACGCCGAGATCCGCGAGGCCCTGGCGGGCAACCTGTGCCGGTGCACCGGCTACGAGAAGATCCTCGACGCCGTACGCCTCGCCGCGGCACGCAAGGCCGGTGCGGGGCCGGGGCCGCGCGGCGAGGAGAAGGAGTCCCGTTGAGCGCCATCCTGATCGAGAACGCGCACATCGCCCCGGTCGTGGGCCCGGAGATCCCCTCGGGACACATCCACATCGAGGGTGACCGGATCGTGGCCCTCGGCGCGGGGCCCGCCCCGGTGGTACCGGGTGCGGTCAGGATCGACGGCACCGGCTGCCTGGCCACCCCCGGTCTGGTCAACACCCACCACCACCTCTACCAGTGGGCCTCCCAGGGGCTCGCCCAGGACGCCACGCTGTTCGAGTGGCTGACGGCGCTCTACCAGGTGTGGGCCGCCATGGACGCCGAGGTGGTGAAGGGCGCGGCGGGCGCGGGGCTGGGCTATCTGGCCCTGTCCGGCTGCACCACCTCCAGCGACCATCACTACATCTTCCCGAAGGGGCGAGGGGATCTGTTCGCCGCGGAGATCGAGGCGGCCCGGGAGGTCGGGCTCCGCTTCCACCCCGCCCGGGGCTCGATGGACCGGGGTAGGTCGCAGGGCGGCCTGCCGCCGGACGTGGTGGTCGAACGGCTCGACGAGATCCTCGACGCCACGGCCGAGGCCGTCGACACCTACCACGACCCGTCCTTCTCCTCCAGGCTCCGCGTCGCGGTCGCCCCCTGCTCGCCGTTCTCCGTCAGTGCCGACCTGATGACCGAGGCCGCCGCGCTGGCCAGGTCCAAGGGGGTACGGCTGCACACGCACCTCGCCGAGACCCTCGACGAGGAGGAGCACTGCCTGCGGCAGATCGGGCAGCGCCCGGTCGACTACATGGAGAAGCTCGGCTGGCTCGGCCCGGACGTGTGGTTCGCCCACGCCGTCCACCTGAGCGACGACGACATCGACGTCTTCGCCCAGACCGGTACCGGCTCCGCGCACTGCCCGAGCTCCAACGGCCGCCTCGGCGCCGGCATCGCCCGCGTCTCCGAGATGCTGCGCAGGGGCGCGAACGTCGGCCTGGGGGTGGACGGCAGCGCCTCGGCCGAGCTCACCTCGCTCTCCGGCGAGATGCGCCAGGCCCTGCTGTTCCAGCGGGCCAGGTACGGGCCCACCGCGCTCACCGCCCGCCAGGCCCTGGAGATCGCCACCCTGGGCGGGGCGAGGAACCTGGGCCGGCAGGAGGAGCTCGGCTCGCTGGAGGTGGGAAAGCTCGCCGACATCGCCCTCTGGCGCACCGGGGCCTTCGCCTCCGCGGTCGCCGACCCGGTCTGCGCCCTGGTCTTCGGCACCCGGCAGCCACCGCTGGCCCGGCTGCTGGTGGGCGGCGAGACCGTCGTCGAGGACGACGAGCTGCGCACCGTCGCCCAGGACGAACTCGGCCGCGCCGGTGGCGAGGCCCACCGCCGCCTCATGCGGCTGGCCGCCGAGCAGGGCTTCACCGCGGGCCAGGAGGTCGGCGGATGAGGACCGGGCGTCGGGGGCGCTCAGCGGTGGATGTGATGATTGTTCTCCGTTTCACCGGGGTCAGGCATTCGCTCCCCACCGGCTCGCACGGGCGGGGGGCGCGTGCCGCCCATCCGCCATTAGGGAGCAGGGTTGTCTGAGTCGTCGGGACATGTAGTGATCGCCCCGGACAAGTTCAAGGGCTCGCTGACCGGTGCCGAGGTCGCCGCGCGGATCGCCGCGGGTCTCGGGCCCGGTGTCGCCACGGTCGCGCTGCCGGTGGCCGACGGCGGTGACGGCACCGTGGACGCGGTCGTGGCCTGCGGGTTCACCAGGGTCGAGGTCGAGGTCACCGGCCCCGTCGGTGAGCCGGTCCTCGCCTCCTATGCCTGGCGCGACGCCCTCGGGGAAGGAGATGTGGCCACCGCGGTCGTCGAGCTGGCCGAGGCGTCGGGGCTGCGGCGGTTGCCGGCCGCCTCGGGGCCGATCGCCCCGGCGGCGGGCTCGCTCGCGCACGAGGGCGTCGAGACGGCGCCCCTCACCGCGACCAGCCACGGTACCGGCGAGCTGATCGCCCACGCGGTACGGCGCGGGGCCCGGCGGATCGTGCTCGGTCTCGGCGGCAGCGCCTGTACCGACGGGGGTGCGGGCATGATGCGGGCGCTCGGCGTCCGCTTCCTGGACGCCGAAGGGCGGGAGCTCCCGTTTGGTGGAGCCGCCCTCGGCGACCTGGCGAAAATCGATAAATCCGGCCTTATCAAGATTGATGATGTCGAGTTCGTCGTCGCGGGCGACGTGGACAACCCGCTGCTCGGTCCGCACGGGGCCGCCGCCGTGTACGGGCCGCAGAAGGGCGCGAGCCCCGACGAGGTGAGGCTGCTCGACGCCGCCCTCGCCCGGCTGGCCGCCGTCGCCGCGCACACCCACGGCCTGGTCGGGGCCGCCGAGCACGACGGCGTCGTCCGTTCGATGGGCGTGGCCGGGCAGCCGGGCGCCGGCGCCGCCGGGGGAGTGGGCTTCGCCGCGCTGGCCTTCCTGGCCGCCGAGTTCCGGCCCGGCATCGAATACCTCCTCGACCTGCTCGGATTCCACGACAGCCTGGAGGGCGCGCGCCTCGTCGTCACCGGTGAGGGCTCGCTCGACGAGCAGACGCTGCGCGGCAAGGCGCCCGCGGGGGTCGCGAGCGCCGCGGCCAAGGCGGGAGTCCCCGTGGTCGTGGTCTGCGGGCGCCGGGCTCTCGGCGACGAGGAGCTGAGCGCGGCGGGCATCACGGCCGCCTACGCGCTCACCGACATCGAGCCCGACCCGGCCGTGTGCATGTCGCAGGCGGGCCCGCTACTCGAACGGCTCGCGCGCACGGTCGCCGAGAGGCACCTTTGAGCGCCGTTCCGGCACCGTCCGGGCGCGGCGGGGGCGGGAAGGGGACGCGGGGCCGATGAGCGTGAGCGGGGTACGGGCGTCCAGGCCGGCGCGTTCCGCGGCGAGAAGCGGGCAGGAACGGAGAGGCGATGAGTGCGAGGGCTGAGGACGTGCTGGATCTGGTCATCCGGTCCCGCCGGGCCGTGCTGCCCGGGAAGGAGGGACCGGCGGCCGTCGCGGTAAGGGCCGGGAAGATCGTCGGGGTGCATGCCCACGACGCCGAGCTGAACGCCGCCGAGCAGGTCGACCTCGGCGGTGTCGCGCTGCTGCCGGGCCTCGTCGACACCCATGTGCACGTCAACGAGCCCGGCAGGACCCACTGGGAGGGGTTCGCCTCCGCCACCCGGGCCGCCGCGGCGGGCGGGGTGACCACCATCGTGGACATGCCGCTCAACTCGCTGCCGCCGACCGTGAACGCGGACGCCCTGGCGGTGAAGAGGAGCGCCGCGGACGGGCAGTGCGCGGTGGACGTCGCCTTCTGGGGCGGCGCGATCCCCGGCAACGTCGCGGACCTGAGGGCGCTGCACGAGGCGGGGGTGCGCGGGTTCAAGTGCTTCCTGTCCCCGTCGGGGGTGGAGGAGTTCCCGCCGCTGGACACGGACGGGCTGCGGGCGGCCATGGTGGAGATCGCCTCCTTTGACGGCCTGCTGGTCGTGCACGCCGAGGACCCCGCGCTGCTCGCGGACCCGGTGGGACCGCGGTACCCGGAGTTCCTCGACTCCCGCCCCGGGGAGGCCGAGCGCCGTGCCGTCGAGCGGGTCGCCGCGCTGGCCGCGGAGACCGGGGTGCGGGCGCACATCCTGCACGTGTCGTCCGCGCTCTGCCTGGAACCGCTGGCCAGAGCCAGGCAGGAGGGGATCAGGCTCACCGCGGAGACCTGCCCGCACTACCTCACGCTGGTGGCCGAGGAGGTGCCCGAGGGCGCCACCCAGTTCAAGTGCTGCCCGCCGATCCGTGCCTCGGCCAACCGCGACGAGCTCTGGCGCGGGCTCGCCGACGGGGTGCTCGGCTGCGTCGTCTCCGACCACTCGCCCTCCACCCCCGACCTGAAGGTGCCCGACTTCGCCGCCGCCTGGGGTGGTATCTCCTCCCTCCAGCTCGGCCTGACCGCGGTCTGGACCGAGGCGGCGCGGCGCGGGCACGGTCTGGGCGACGTCGTGCGCTGGATGGCCACCCGCCCGGCCGAACTGGCCGGGCTGCACGGCAAGGGCGCCATCGTCGAGGGCGCCGACGCGGACCTGGTCGCCTTCGACGCCGACGCCGTCCAGACCGTGGACGTCGCCAGGCTGCACCACAGGAACCCGGTCACGCCCTATCACGGCAGGACGCTCACCGGCGCGGTCCGCACGACCTGGCTGCGCGGCCGGGCCGTGCGGAAGGACTTCAGGGGCGTCCTGCTTTAGCGCTCCCGCGGAACGATCCGGCGGCCAGGATTCCGCTCCTCGTGAGAAAGGTTCTCTCCTTGATCGAGTTCACCGCACTGCCCGACCTCGCCCTGCGCGCCCTCGGTGGCTCGGTGATCGCGGCCAACGACGAGTCCTTCGCGGAGAAGGAGAGCCTCATCAGGCCTGGACGCCCCGGCTTCCGCCCGCACACCTTCGGCGCCAAGGGCCAGGTCTACGACGGCTGGGAGACCCGCAGGCGGCGCGAGCCCGGCCACGACTGGGCCCTGGTCAGGCTCGGCATGCCCGGGGTGGTCCGGGGTGTCGTGATCGACACCGCCTGGTTCAAGGGAAACTACCCGCCGCACGCCTCCGTCGAGGCGTGCGAGGCCGAGGGCTATCCGACGGTCGCCGAACTGGAGACGGCCGACTGGGTGGAGATCGTGCCCATGAGCGACCTCGAGGGGGACGCCGAGCACTTCTTCGAGGTGTCCGGAGAGCGCCGCTACACCCATGTGCGGCTGAACATGTTCCCCGACGGGGGCATCGCCAGGCTGCGGGTGCACGGCGAGATCAGGCCCGACCTGTCGGTGTACGAGGGACTCGGCCTGGACCTGGCCGCGCTGGAGAACGGCGCGCTCGTCACCGCCTGCTCCAACGAGTTCTACTCCTCGCCCAACAACGCCATCTCCCCGGGCCTCGCCCGCCACCAGGCCGAGGGCTGGGAGACCGCCCGCCGCCGCGACGGCGGCAACGACTGGCTGGTCATCCGTCTGGCGGGGCCCGGGATCGTCAGGCTCGCCGAGATCGACACCACCAACCTGGTGTTCAACGCTCCCGCCGAGGTCTCCGTCACCGGCAGCGCGGACGGCGCCACCTGGTTCCCGCTGCTGCCCAGGACCCGCCTGCTGCCCGACACCCGGCACCGCTTCCGCATCACCGACGCGCCCGAGGCCGCGTACGCCAGGGTGGACATCCACCCCGACGGCGGTCTCGCCAGGATCCGCCTGCACGGCTTCCTGGCCGAGGGCTGAGCACCCGGAGGTTCGTCCCGTGCCCGGCTGCCGGTACCGGCCGGAGCACGGGGATCCGTCTCGCCGAGCCCGCCAGGCCCGGCCGTCAGTACCAGATGGTGACCTCGGTGCCGGCCGGGACCGTCTGGCCGCCCGGCGGGATCTGGGCCAGCACCCTGCCCTTGCCCAGGGTCCGCCTCAGCTTCACCGTGACCCCCGCGGCGCGCAGCTCGTCGCGCGCCGCCCTGAAGTCCTTGAACATGATGTTCGGGATCTGCACGACGTTGCCGCCGTCGCCGGGAGGCTGCTCGCCGTTGTTCTCCCAGGGCCAGTGCCACTCGCCGGCGCACTGCGAAAGGGTCAGCCGGACCACGGCGCCCTTGTCGACCTCGGCCTTGGGCTGGGGGTCCTGGGCGATGACCGTGCACGGCTGGGCGGCGTCGGTCTGCTCGACGAACTCGGGAGCGAATCCCGCCCCGCGCAGCACCCCGTCCGCCTGGTCGCGGGGCATGCCCATGACGTCCGGCATGAGCAGGCCCGCGCTCACCACCAGATCGACCTTGCTGCCCTCCTTGACCGGGTTTCCCACGGCGGGGACGGTCCGCATCACCTGGTCACGCGGCACGGTCTCGCTGGGCTGCCTCCTGACCTTGCCGACGACCAGTGAGGCCTCCGCCAGCCTGCTCCTGGCCTGGGGTTCGGTCATGCCCACCACGTTGGGCACCGCGACCCGCTTGGGGCCGGCCGAGGCGATCAGGATCAGCTTGCTCCCCGGCTCGGCCTCGGTGCCCGCCACGGGATCGGTGCGGAGCACGTTGCCCTTGGGCACCTTCTCGTCGTGCTCTGCCTCGCCCTCCTCGACGGTGAAGCCGCGCTGTCTGGCCTCGCTGGTGGCGACCGTGATGTTCTTGCCCACCAGGGTGGAGGGCACCACGATGGTGGTGTTCTGTGAGAACAGCCAGCCGGTCACCCCCACCGCGATCACCATGACCACGGCCAGCGCGAGCAGGAACCAGCGGGCGCCGGACATCTTGCGCGTCGTGGAAACGGGCGGTGGCTGGTCGCCCACCGGGCCGGTGGGCAACTCGACGCGGGGCTGGATCAGCGTGTGGTTGGCCGGTGCGGGCGGTGCGGACGGTGCGGACACGACGGTCTCGTGGGCGTGCGGCGGCCCGACGGGGACGGACGGCACCGGGCCGCTCTCCCTGGGCAGCATCCGGTGCGCGTCGACGGCGGCGACCAGCAGCGCGGTGGCGTCCGCGGGACGGTTCGCGGGATCGCGGGCCGTCGCCCTGGCCACCAGGGTGTCGAGCAGCGGGGAAGAGCCGGGGAGCAGCGCGGAGGGTACCGGCACCGTGTCGTGTACGTGCCGGTAGGCCACCGACATCGGGGTGTCGCCCTCGTACGGCTGGCGGCCGGTCAGGAGCTCGAACAGCATGATGCCGGCCGCGTAGACGTCGCTGCGGGCGTCGGCGGCCCCCGAGGTGACCTGCTCGGGGGACATGTAGCCGATGGTGCCGATCATGACGCCGGTGCGCGTCTGGTTGGTCGCCTCGATCGCGCGGGCCAGGCCGAAGTCCACCACCTTGACCCGGCCGTCGTCGGCGAGCAGCACGTTCTCCGGTTTGACGTCCCGGTGGACCAGGCCCGACTGGTGGGCGGCGCCCAGCGCGGCGAGCACCGGGATCATGACTTCCAGTGCCTCGCGGGCGGGCAGCCTGCCACGGTCGCGGAGCACGTCGCGCAGGGTCCGGCCCGGCACGTACTCCATCGAGAGGTAGACGTTGTCGCCATCCGTGCCCTGGTCGAAGACGTGCACCACGTTGGGGTGCGACAGGCTCGCCACCGACTTGGCCTCGCCGATGAACCGCCGTACGAAGGCGGGGTCCTCGGCGAGCGAGCGGTGCATCACCTTCACGGCGACAGTGCGGTCGAGCCGGATGTCCAGGGCCAGATAGACGGTCGCCATTCCGCCCCGGGCGATCCGGGACTCAACGCGGTAACGCCCGTCGAGGAGTTTCCCGACCAGGGGGTCCGTAAGCGTCGTGTCCACGTGGCCGAGTTTACGGGCGATTTGACGCCGACAGGGTCCCTGAATCCCAAACCGATGCCGAGACGTGGTCGTTTTCTATCGATGAAGAGGGGAGGAGGCCTCCGCGTAGCGACGCCGGGGTATCCGCCCGGCCAGGCGCGCCGCCCGGCCCGCCGCGACGGCCGAGCGCATGGCCTGCGCCATCAGCTCCGGACGCTGCGCCCGGGTGACCGCGGTGGCCAGCAGAACCGCGTCACAGCCCAGCTCCATGGCCAGTGCCGCGTCGCTGGCCGTGCCGATCCCCGCGTCCAGGATCACCGGCACGCTCGCGAACTCCACGATCAGCTCGATGTTGTGCGGGTTGCGGATGCCGAGGCCGGAACCGATGGGCGCCCCCAGCGGCATCACCGCCGCGCAGCCCGCCTGCTCCAGCCTGCGTGCCAGCACGGGGTCGTCGCCGATGTAGGGCAGCACCACGAACCCGTCGGCGACCAGCCGCTCGGCGGCGTCGAAGGTCTCGATGGGATCGGGCAGCAGGGTGCGCTCGTCGGCGATGACCTCAAGCTTCACCCAGTTCGTCTCCAGTGCCTCCCTGGCCAGCCTGGCGGTCAGCACGGCCTCCCCGGCGGTGAAGCAGCCCGCGGTGTTCGGCAGCACCCTGATGTCGCGCCGGCGCAGCACGTCGAGCACCGAGCCCCGCGCGGCCGGGTCGAGCCGCCGCATCGCGACGGTGGTCAGCTCGGTCCCCGAGGCGGCGAGCGCCGCATCCAGGATCTCCAGGGACGGGGCGCCCCCGGTGCCCATGATGAGACGGGAGGAGAACTTCTCGCCGCCGATGATCAGATCGTCCACCATGCCCCTCATCCTCCCTGAACCGCGGTGAGCACCTCGACCCTGTCGGCCTCCGCGAGCGGGGTGGCCTCCCAGGCGCCGCGCGAGACGACCTCGTCGTTCACCGCGACGGCCACCCCGCTCCGCATGCCGGTCAGCCGCTGCACGGCCTGCGCGACGGTCGCCCCGGCGGGCAACTCGTGCGCGGCGCCGTTGATGGTCACGTTCATGACAGCTCCTGAGGTGGGTGCTCCTGGAAGCGGAGGGGTGAGCAGATCAGGGAGAGCTCCGGGTCGGTGTCGCCCGAGCAGAGGTCGGCGGTGAGCGGGGCGAGCAGCACCCCGCCCCGGTGGTGCCCGGTGGCCATGTGCAGACCGGGCACGGTCGTGGGACCGATCAGCGGCAGGTTGTCCGGGGTGCCCGGGCGCAGACCCGCGGTGACCTCGGCCACCTCCAGCTCGGTCACGCCGGGGACGAGCTCCCGCGCGTCGCGCAGCAACTCCCACAGCCCACCGGCGGTGACACGGGTGTCGAAGCCCATCTCCTCCTGCGTGGCGCCGAGGACGACCTCGCCGTCGCCGCGTGGCACCAGGTAGACGTTCGAGCCGTGCACGACCCCGCGCACGCATCGCCGCAGGATCGGCACGGGGGAGCGCAGCCGCATGATCTGGCCCTTGACCGGCCGCACCGGGGGCAGCGCCTCGGGCGGCATCCCCGGCAGGGAGCCCGACCAGGCGCCGGCGGCGAGGATCACCTGCTCGGCCCCGACACTCTCGCCGGTCGCCAGCCGTACCCCGGTGACCGCTCCGGCGGCCGTGAGCAGCCCGGCCACGCGGGCGCGCACCAGGGTGCCGCCCGCCCGCTCCAGGGCGGTGAGGAGCGCGGCGGTGACCTTCCTGGGGTCCACCCAGGCGTCGCCGCCCGCCAGCAGGCCGCCGCGGACCGCGGGGGCCAGCATGGGTTCCAGACGACGGCACTCGCGGCCGGTGAGCCGCTCGGCGGGCAACCCCAGCTTGGCGACGAAGGAGGCGAGATCGTCCAGCGCGGCCAGATCGTCCGAGCCGAAGGCGACGTCGAGGGTGCCGTCGGTGCGGTGGTCGAGGTCGTGCCCGCTCGCGTCCGCCAGTTCGGCGGCGAAGGCGGGCCAGCGTTCCAGGGAGGCCAGGCCCAGTCGCAGCAGCGGCTCCTCGGTGTAGGTGACCTCGCTGACCGGGGCCAGCATGCCCGCCGCCGCGTGCGAGGCGCCGGAGGCGGGCGCGGGGTCGGCCACCGCCACCCTCAGGCCCCGGCCGGCGGCACGCCAGGCCACCGACAGTCCGATCACCCCCCCGCCGATGACGAGGAGGTGGAAATGGTCCGCCATACGTACTCCGCTCCCTTCGCCGGCATGACCCGGATCAGGTTCGTGGCGGTCGAGGGCCCGCTCGCGGTCGCCGCCGGACCTCGCTCACCGGTGCCGTGCGGATCCGTTCCTCGCACACCACCTGGCTCGCGCCGGGTCCTTCGTCGCTCCGCGGCCCTCCTCTCAGCCCGGTGCGTTCCGGGCTCCCGCGCGTCTTCCCCCCAACCCTAAGGGGTCCGGCAACACGCTTAGAGCGTCAGATGTGAGGTAAATACCGTTTTCGTTATCAACGACCGTTGGTAGGAGTACGGTGCTGACGCTTATGGTCGGGAAGTGTGAATCATGTCGTGGTGGTAGGCGCCGGTCTGGCCGGCGTACGCAGCGTCGAGGCGTTACGGGCCCGCGGGTTCGGCGGCAGGATCACGCTGATCGGGGAGGAGCGGCACAGACCGTACGACCGTCCGCCCCTGTCCAAGGGGGTGCTGCTCGGCGAGACCGACTCCACCGTCGTCGACTCCGACCTCGACGCGCTTGAGGTCGACTTCCGCGCGGGCGTCTCCGCCAAGGGGCTCCACCCCGGCGTGGTCGAGACCACCGAGGGCGAGCTGGCCTACGAGGGCCTGGTCATCGCCACCGGCGCGCGCCCGATCCGGCTGCGCGGGGACGGCTCACAGCACGTGGTGCGCACCATCGACGACGCGCTCCGGCTGCGTTCCCTGCTCGGCAGGGGGACGAGGGTCGCCGTGATCGGCGCGGGCTGGATCGGCGCCGAGGTGGCCACCGCCGCCCGCAAGGCGGGCTGCGCCGTGACCGTGATCGAGGCCGCCGACGTCCCGCTGTCCGCCGCGCTCGGCCAGGTCGGCGCGTACACCGCCGCCTGGTACGCGGAGGCCGGCGTCGACCTGCGCCTGGGCACCATGGTCGCCTCGGTCGACCAGGGGGGGCTCACCCTGGCCGACGGCTCCGCGGTCGAGGCCGACGTGGTCGTCACGGGCGTCGGCGTGCGGCCCGCGACCGAGTGGCTGGTCGGCTCCGGCATCCGGCTCGACAACGGCGTGGTCACCGACGAGCACCTGCGCACCTCGCTGCCCGGAGTGGTCGCCGTGGGCGACTGCGCGGCCTGGTGGTCGCGCCGCTACGGCGTGCGCCTCCGCGTCGAGCACTGGGACACCGCCCTGGGCGCCCCGGACGTGGCCGCGGCCACGCTCGTCGGCGACGTCGCCGTCTACGATCCGGTCCCCTACTTCTGGTCCGAGCAGTTCGGCCACATGGTCCAGTACGCCGGGTACCACGACGGCGCCCGCCTGATCCGGCGCGGCGACCCGGAGGCCGAGGGAAACACCAGGTGGGCGGTGTGCTGGGTGACCGAGGACGACCGGCTCGCCGCGGTCCTCTCGGTCAACCGCCCCCGCGACCTCGTCCAGGGGCGCCGCCTCATCGAGGGCGGACGGCGCCTCGACGTCAATCGCCTCGCCGACCCTGCGATAGCGTTGCGCGACTGTACGGTGGCGTAACCTCGCCGCCAGGTGTTTGGCGAAGGGCTCGATGTGGTAGTGGTGGATTCGTGACGCTTTCTGTTGCGCAGATCGACCGGGAGACCGACCAGTTGGTGGGCGAGTGGCTCACCCTGACCGAGGTTGCCAGAAGGCTCAACCTGAGCGCCGGTCGCGCCAAGCAACTTCTCAAGGACCGCAAGCTCATCGGAGTGCGCAGGGGCGGTGGCGAGCCACAGGTCCCCGCGGCCTTCCTCGCCGGCGCGGACGTCGTCAAGGGGCTGCCGGGCACTCTCACGGTGCTCCTCGACGCCGGATACGACGACGTCGAGTCACTCCGCTGGCTTTTCACCCCCGACGACACGCTGCCGGGCTCGCCGGTCGACGCGATCGTGGCGGGCCGCCACACGGAAGTGAAGAGACGTGCCCAAGCCCTCGGTTTCTGACGCCCGTCTGTATCTGTGCACCGACGGACGGCGTGACCGGGGAGATCTCGCGGACTTCCTCGACGCCGCCCTGGCGGGCGGGGTCGACATCGTGCAGCTACGCGAGAAGGGTCTTGAGGCGCGCGAGGAGCTCGACCTCCTCGCCGTCTTCCGTGCGGCCTGCGACCGGCATGGCAAGCTCCTGGCCGTGAACGACAGGGCCGACATCGCCTACGCGATCCGACCCGACGTGCTCCACCTCGGCCAGGGCGATCTGCCGGTGCCGATCGTGCGCGACATGCTCGGCGACGACATCCTCATCGGGCGTTCCACTCACGCCCCCGAGGAGGCGTCCGCCGCGGCGGTCGAGCCCGGCGTCGACTACTTCTGCTGTGGCCCGATCTGGCCGACGCCCACCAAGCCCGGCCGGCACGCTCCGGGCCCCGGCCTGCTCAGGCATGCCGCGGCCCTGGAGACCGAACGGCCCTGGTTCGGCATCGGCGGCATCGACCTCACCAACCTGGACGAGGTCGTCTCCCATGGGGTGCGCCGGGTCGTGGTGGTGCGGGCGATCACCGAGGCCGACGATCCCAAGGCGGCGGCGGAGGAGTTCAAGCGGAGGCTGGCGGCCTCCGTCTGAAGTCCTTCCGCCCGGCGGGAGCGTGTCTTCGGCTGGGCGGACGGGACGCCGAGCACGGCGCCGGCCCGTGCACCGGACCGGTGCGCGCCGGCCCGTGCACGGGCCAGGTGCACGGGTCAGGTGCGTCGGGAGGTGGCGGCCACCGCGAGGTCGGCCAGGGCCGCCCGGGCGTCGGGGCGGATCGGGGCGCCCTCCAGCGAACCGAGGGCGTTCTCCAGGTACTCCTTGATCAGGTCCTCACACGCCACGAGAGCCCCCGTCTCCTCGATGATCCGGCGCAGCCGGTCCACCCCGGCCTCGTCCAGATCCGGGTCGCCGAGCGTGGCGCGTACCACCTGTGCCTGGGAGGCCGAGGCGGCGGCGAGCGTGCGGGCGATGAGCATCGTCCGCTTGCCCTCGCGAAGATCGTCGCCGGCCGGTTTACCGGTCTCGTCCGGGTCGCCGAACACGCCGAGGATGTCGTCGCGAAGCTGGAAGGCGATGCCCACGGACCGCCCGTACTCCTCGCAGAGCCGGTCGATCCAGGGCTCCCTGCCCTGGGCGGCCAGCACCAGCCCGAGCCGGAGCGGCTGTTCCACGGAGTACTTGCCGCTCTTGAAGAGGGCGACCCGCAGCGCGCTGTCGAAGGTGCCCTCGCCGTGCGCCTGCTCCAGCAGGTCGAGATACTGGCCGCACATCAGTTCGGTGCGCATGTCGTCGTGCACCTTCTGCGCCGCCGCCAGCGAGGCGGCCGGCAGACCGCTGTTGCGCCACATCTCACCGGACCAGATGAGCATCAGGTTGCCCAGCAGAATGGCCGCACCCTCGCCGAACTGCTCGGCGGAGCCGTGCCAGCCCGCCTTTCTGTGCAGTTCCTCGAACCTGCGGTGTGCCGAGGGCATGCCCCGGCGCAGGTCGCTGGCGTCCATCACGTCATCGTGCACCAGGGCGCTTGCCTGGAGCAGCTCAAGGGAGGCGGCCGCGGAGAAGAGCGCGGGGTCGTCGCCTCCGCCCGCACCATGCCAGCCCCAGTAGCAGAAGGCGGGGCGCAGCCGCTTGCCGCCCGCGAGGAAGTCCTCGGCAGCGGAGACAAGAGGGGCCAGCTCTGGAGCACTGACCTGCGGACGCTGCTGTTCGACGAACCGCCGGAGAGCATGGTCCACCTCGGACCGGATCATGTCCAGCGCGGTTGCAGAAGTGATCATCGAATACCTCCGGTATGGAGCCCCCGGGCTTCAGCTCTGGGGAGGAAACGCGGTGCGGTGCCGCACGCCCTGGCACCGTGTCCGGCGGTGATGACACCCCGACCACCGTACGCATGGTCGACACGGGCCTTCCCGCCGGGGCGGCGGAGCGGCGGAACGGTTGCGGGGCCGGTGTGAGACACGACACCTCCGGGTTTCTCGCGACTGGTCATGAGTCAGGAAACCCAATCTATGAAAGTTGGGATCCCCCGGCTTCGGCGGCAGGAGGAGGTCAAGTAATGAGATTAACGGTCCAAGGGGATATTTCGATCTAGAAGAACGGTTGTTTCGCGTGGAGATCGTCCTGTAGGCGGCCGTGATCTGATCGGGCATCCGGGCGGCCGGGCGGCCGGGCCAGTATCCTTGCCCCATGGCTCTGGGTCGCCCGTCCGTTCTTCCAGATCGTGTCGCCACCGTCCGCGAACTCCTCGCCGCCGGTGCCCACTCGTTCTCCTTCGAGTTCTCCCCTCCGAAGACCGACGAGGGAGAGCGCCACCTCTGGCGTGCCGTCCGCGAGCTGGAGGCGCTGCACCCCACCTTCGTCTCCGTCACCTACGGTGCCGGAGGCAGCACCCGCGACCGCACCGTCGACATCGTCGAGCGGATCGCCCACGAGACCACGCTGACCCCGGTCGCCCACTTCACGGCCGTCAACCACTCCATCCGCGAGCTGCGCCACCTGGTCGGCCGGTTCGCCGGGGCGGGCGTCCGCAACATCCTCGCCGTGCGGGGCGACCCGCCGGGCGACGTGACGGGCGAGTGGGTACGCCACCCCGAGGGCGTCCTGTACGCCGAGGAACTGGTCAGGCTCATCCGCCAGTCCGGCGACTTCTGCGTGGGCGTGGCCGCCTTCCCCTACAAGCACCCCAGGTCGCGCTCGATCGAGTCCGACACCGAGTACTTCGTACGCAAGTGCCGGGCGGGCGCCGACTACGCGATCACCCAGATGTTCTTCCGCGCGGACGACTACCTACGGCTCCGTGACCGGGTGGCGGCCAGTGGCTGTGACACGCCGATCATCCCCGGCATCATGCCCGTCACGCAGATGAGCACCATCGCCAGGTCGGAACAGCTCTCCGGCGCGCCGTTCCCGCCCGAGGTGGCCGAGAGGTTCGCGGCCGTCGCCGACGATCCGGCCGCCGTGCGCAGCCTGGGCATCGAGCTGGCCGCCGAGCTCTGCCAGACCCTGCTCGACGAGGGCGCGCCCGGCATCCACTTCATCACCTTCAACCGCTCCAGCGCGACCCGCGAGGTCTTCCAGGCGCTCGACCACACGCCGAGGGCCCCTTCGCTGGGGGGCTGAGCGAGAGGGTCTCCCGCCGGCGGCTCAGCCGTCCAGCGGGAGGACCGCCCCGAGGATCGCGTAGCGCTCGTGCCCGCCGGGGAAGACGAACTGCGTGAGCAGGTCCACGAAGCCGATGCTCCGGTAGAGGTGCCGGGCCGCGGTGGGCCGGTCGCGGGTGGACAGCACGGCGGTGCGCTCCAGGCGGCCCGCGCAGATGCCCATGATCATCGACCGTCCGATGCCCTTGCCCTGGTAGTCGGGGTGGACGTGGATCTCGGCGAGCTCCAGCGCGTCGCCCAGCCAGCCGCGGGCGCTGCCCTCGCCGTGCTTCTCGGCGAGGGCCCGCCGGACCACGTCGTGCCACCACTGGCCGGAAACCCCGTGGAAACCGTAGGCGATCCCCACCGGGGTGCCGTCGGAGAGTTCGGCGAACAGGCAGGTGAAGGCCGGGTTGGTGGCGTGGTTTCCCATGATCGCCTTGCGGCCGGCGATCTGGTCGGCGGGCGGGTTCATCGCCTTGGTGTAGACGTCAAGGACCGCGTCCAACCGGAGCGTGAACTCGTCGGGGCCGATCCGTCGCAGTCCGATCACGCGTCGCACCCTAGCAGGGAGGACATGACGCGGGTCAGCGCCGGTGGCGGGAGCGCCGTGCCGTGCTCACCGCCGGATCGCGGTCATTCGACCTCGACGGGGGCCCCGCCGGTGATGCGGACGAGCTCGTCGAAGGAGGTCGGGAAGACGGTGTGCGGGTGGCCGGCGGCGGCCCAGACGACGTCGTACTTGTCCAGCCAGGTGTCGACCAGCGTCCGGACCGGGGCGGGGTGGCCGATCGGGGCGACGCCGCCGATGACCTGGCCGGTGGCCGCCCGCACGAAGGCGGGATCGGCGCGCTTCACCTTCGCCACCCCGGCCGTCCTGGCGATCAGATCGGTGTCGACCCGGTGGGCACCGCTGGTCAGAACCAGGAGCGGCTCGCCGTCGGCGTCGAATATCAGGCTGTTGGCGATGGCGCCGACCTCGCAGCCGAGCTGCGCGGCGGCGCTGGCGGCGGTCGGGGTGGCCTCGGCGAAGGTGACGATCTCGCCGGGGACGGCGTGCTCACGGAGCACGGCGGCGACTTTCTCAACGTTCGGATGCAACTTTTCTGGCACCTGGCCACTCTAAACGGGTTGACCGTTGATTTCCGCTTCATAACCGGTCACTTGCACGGGGAACCCGTGCGCTATGGTCCCTTGACCTGATCCATAGTGATATGAGGAGTTGATGGAAAGTGGGGGTTGGACAGCGGCTGGGAGCGGCCGCGCTGATGACGGCGGGGGCCGTGCTCCTCTCTTCCGCGGGCGTCACCCTTTCCGCGGGCGTCGCCGAGGCCCGGGCCGCGGTCTCGGCCGCGCCGGCCGTCGCGACGAGGACCGAGGCGTCCCGGTTCGTCGCACCGGGCAAGACGCTCAGGCTCGGCGCGAAGGGCGCCACGGTGAAGGTGCTCCAGGAGAGGCTGGCCGAGCTCGGCTACGCCCCGGGCAGGATCGACGGCCGCTACGGCGGTGCGACCCTGACCGCGATCTGGGCCTTCCAGAAGGTCAACGGCATCTCGCCGACCAGCACCGTGGCGCGCAGGACCTGGCAGGCCCTGGAGAGTCCGCTGGCGCCGAAGGTGCTCGTCCCCGGGGGTAAGCCGACCCGGGTGGAGGTGAACCTCACCACCCAGGTGATGGTCCTCTACGTCAACGGCGCGGTGCGGCTGATCAGCCACACCTCCTCAGGCAGTGGGATCGCCTACTGCGAGACGGCCACCTGGGAGGGCAAGACCCAGCGGTTCTGCGGCGACGCCCGCACGCCGACGGGCGACTACAAGACCACCTGGCGCAGGGACGGCTGGCACAAGTCCTACCTGGGCCAGCTCTACAACCCGATCTTCTTCAACGGCGGCATCGCCTTCCACGGCGCGCTGTCGGTGCCGCTGGCACCCGCCTCCCACGGCTGTGTCCGGCTGCCGATGCACGTGGCGGAGGTCCTTCCCGGTCTGCTCGGCACCGGGGTGCCGGTGCATGTCCGAGGCAGGTTCGCCCGGTAGCGCGGCGGAGCGGGCGAGCCTGCGGGCGGATCGGCGCTCGGCGAGCGGAGGCCCCGGGAGACGGAGATCTCCCGGGGCCTCCGTCATATCAGAAGATCGAACTTTTGTTCGCCGTTTTACTTGACAGTATTAGTGGTCGAATTTATGTTCGATGTAATGACGCGGGGCTCGCAGCCCGTGTCCAGGGTGGCCGGCCGGATCCACGTCGTCGGAGGAGACGATCGGGCCCAGGTCGGGGCGGGCGGGGAGAGGGGAAGCTCCTCGTCCGGCCGCCCGGTGGATTTGTCGGTGGGGTCTGCGAATGTTGACACCGCCGGTGAAAACGCCGGGAGCCGCTTGCGACCAAGGAGGCTGACGCACATGACCCCTCGGCTCGGCGATTCCGGTGGGCCCCGACTGTCCCCCACGGTGCGGGCGCACCTCACAGACGCACGCGACTGTCTCGAAGAGGCCGCCGCCGCCCGGACCTCCGCCGCTCGTTACGTCGCGGCCCACCTCGCGGCGCTCAGGGCGGCCGCCGCCGTCCTGGCCGCGCGCCCCCGTCCCATGCAGGGCCGCAGGCGCAGGCTGCGCAGTGCCTGGGAGCTGCTCCCCGAGGCCGAGCCCCGGCTGGCCGAGTGGGCGCCCTACTTCGAGACGAGCGCGGCCAAGCGGGCCGCCGCCGAGGCGGGGCTGACCCGCACGGTGTCGCCGCGAGACGCCGAGGAGCTCATCTCCGAGGCGGAGCGCTTCGTCATCGAGGTCGAGAACCTGCTCGGGGTGCCGGCGCAACCCGTGCTCCCGGGCCACGTCCCGCTGGCGGGTTAGGTCCCCTCCGGCGGATCTCGCCGTGGCGAGGTCGGTCAGACGGTTGGTTCAGAGGGTGTCGCGAGGCCGGAGGAGGGCGTCGCGGCGTGCCTTGATGACCGGCCGTGGCGGGCAGGACCGAGGCGGTCTACGCCGCGGAGGAGTTCTCCTGGACGGCGCGGTGGCGCAGCAGGAGCATGGCGGCGTCGTCGCCCAGCGGTCTGCCCACGTGGTGGAGCAGGTCCGCGCGCAGAGCGTCCAGCGACCCCTGAGGGTCGTCCTCACCGTCCAGCAGGTGCGCCCGCTCCGGCAGCGGGTAGAACTCGCCGAACCCGTTGCGCGCCTCGATGACCCCGTCGGTGTAGAAGAGGACCTGGTCTCCCGGCTCGAAAGGGATGTGGTGCGGCTGCGGCTTGCTGGCCTGTAGTGCGCTCATGCCCAGCGGCAGGGCCTCGTCCGGCGGGTCGGCGAACCAGATCGTGCCCTCGGCGTCCAGCACCATGGGCGGGGGGTGGCCACAGTTGATGACGGCGATGGTGGAACCGCCGCGGATCTCGGCCAGTACGGCGGTCACGAACTGCTCGCCGGACAACTCGCGGGTCAGTGCCTTCTCCAGCCGTGCCACGACGCCCTGGAGCTTCTTCTCGTCGTGGGCCGCCTCGCGGAAGGCGCCGAGCACCACGGCCGCGGTCTCCACGGCCTCCAGGCCCTTGCCCTGCACGTCTCCCACGATGATCCGCACCCCGTGCGGGGTGGTGACGACCTCGTACAGGTCACCGCCGATCCTGGCCTCGGCCGTGGCGGAGGTGTACGAGACGGCCACGCCTATGCCGGGACCGGCGCGGCGGGGCACAGGGCGCAGCAGCACCCGTTGGGCGGCCTCGGCCACCGAGCGCACGTCGGCGAGCTGGCGCTCGTGGCGCAGCCGCCCGGCGCTGGCCAGCACGCTGGCCACGGTGACGCCGAGGATGGCGAACATGGTGATGTTGGTACGCGGCGTCCAGAGGATGTCGTTGTAGAGGCCGAGCGCGACGCACAGCACCAGGGCGACGACGCCGATCACGGTGGTGCGGGCCAGGCCGCAGGCCACACTGGCGAAGGCCGGGCCGAGGGCGAGCAGCGGGAGGAGGCCGGACGTGGGGCCCGAGCCGAAGTCGATCACGGCCACCACGGCCATGACGACGAACGGCAGCAGCTTCAGGGTGTCCTGGGTCCTGGTGGTGCCGATCGATGCCAGCAACCGCAGGAAGGTGCGCGTCCTGGTCGATCCCAGCGACACCATGACCGAGTGGAGACGGCTTTTTGAGCGCGGTCGAGAGTGATCGAGCCGATCATCTCCCGAAGTCATGTCCACCGTGTCTCGCCGATCGAATGTTTGCCTTTTCCTACCACAGTGGCCGTGGGCCGGGGCGGAATGCAGCTAACGTTCTGCTGAGAGCAAGATTTTTAGAGCGGGGTGGGCACGCCGGTTCCGGCGCACCCACGACCGGTCAGACGGTCAGAAGGACTCGACGGCGCGGCGTGCCTCGGGGTCCAGGACGCCCCAGCCGATGAGCTCCTCGGTGAGCTCGCTGGGGGACTTGTCGTAGATCACGGCAAGGGAGCGGAGGTCCTCCTGGCGGATGGACAGCACCTTGCCGTTGTAGTCGCCACGCTGGCTCTGGATGGTGGCCGCGTAGCGGGCAAGCGCGCCGGCCTTCTCCTTGGGGAGCTGGGCAAGGCGCTCAAGGTCGATCACAAGTTTCGGGGTCGGGCCCAGAGGACTGGGAGCAGCCCCTCCGGGCAGCAACTCCGAGACCGGCACCCCGTAGAAATCAGCCAGCTCGGCAAGCTTCTGCACGGTGACGGCACGGTCGCCACGCTCATAGGAGCCCACGACGACCGCCTTCCAGCGCCCGCGGGACTTCTCTTCGACTCCGTGCAGGGACAGGCCCTGCTGGGTGCGAATGGCGCGGAGTCGTGCACCCAGCGATTTGGCGTACTCAGACGGCATGGTGTGGCCCCCCGGCTCTGTATGTACTGCTCTCAACTTGATTGTGCTACCTCGCAACTTATGCCCCGGTCACCGGGTTGGCGCCCGGGGTAGGCGTCTTCGGTGACCGGTGCGTCAGGGTTCACCCGATAACGCCACGAGGTGTGGTTACGGACAGTGACGGTAAAGCTGTGGGCGCCTAAGGTCAAGCTGATTGGAAAAAAGATGTCGAATCCGGTCCGATGTGGTCCGCCTCAAACGCGGTAGTTGTCCTACCGCGCATCGCGAAACCTCTAGTTTTTACGGGTTTTTCGCCGGATGCTGGCTTCTTCTGGGGGATTCGGGGCAACATCATCTTCGGGTGCGGCGACCAGAGTATGATCTTCGACAAGGTGGCCGGGAGGAATACCCGGTGCGACGGTCCCGTCCGGCCGGAGGTGTGGATCGGCGTTTCGTGGCGGCGACCCGCCCGGCTCCCGGGAGGGCTCAGCTGCCGTCGCGTTCCAGCGGGCAGCTCATGCAGCGCGGGCCGCCCCGGCCCCTGCCGAGCTCGCTGCCCCGGATCGTGATGACCTCGATCCCGTTGCGGCGCAGGTGGTTGTTGGTGGTGGTGTTGCGCTCGTAGGCCACGACCACGCCGGGTCGCAGGGCCAGCACGTTGCAGCCGTCGTCCCACTGCTCCCGTTCGGAGGCGTACACGTCCTGTGTCGCGCTGAGGACCTTGATGTCGTCCAGGCCGATCGCCCGCGCGATGGCTCTGTGCATGTCCTCGGGGGGATGGTCGGTAATCTTGAGTTCCTTCTCGTTGTCGCCGGGCTCGACGGTGTAGGAGGGCAGCATGCCCAGCCCCGCGAACTTGGTGAACACCCCGACGTCCACGTTGGTCATGACCGTGTCCAGATGCATGAAGGCCCGCGCCTTCGGCATGTCCAGCGCGACGATCCTCGTCGCGGCGCCCTTCGCGAACAGGCTCCGCGCGAGCATCTCGACAGCCTGCGGCTGGGTGCGCTCGCTGATCCCCACCAGCACCGCGCCCTGGCCGATGACGAGCACGTCGCCGCCCTCGATGGTGGCCGGAGCCGCGGGGATGCCGGGCATCCAGACGTGGTAGCCGCCCTCCTCGGGCCGGTCGTAGCCGGAGGCGAAGGCGGGGTGGTAGCGGTAGATCGCCTCCATGTTGACCGTCTCGCGGCGGCGGGCCTTCTTTCTCATCGCGTTGATCGAGACGCCGCCGTAGATCCAGCAGGAGGTGTCGCGGGTGAACAGGTGGTTGGGCAGCGGGGGCAGGACGAAGTCGTCCGGCCTGAGCGTGTGGAAGGCGAGGCTTTTGGGGTCGGTGCCCATGTCCACCAGTTCGCGCTTGGTGATGCCGCCGGTGAGATAGCGCTGAAGCATCGTGGAGTCCATCGAGTCCAGCGCGTTGCGGATGGCGTCGACGGCCATCGGGCCGAAGTAGCGCTCGTCGGCGATGCCGTCCAGGATGTGCTTGCGCGCCTGGGGGATCTCGACGGTCTCATGGAGCAGGTCGGAGAGCATGTGGACGGTGACCCCCTGGTCGACCAGGAGTCTCTGCCACTCCTCGTGCTCCTCCACGGCGCGCTGCACCCACAGCACGTCGTCGAAGAGGAAGTCGTCCTTGTTCGACGGCGTGAGCCGTTTCAGGGCGAGTTCGGGCCGATGCAGCAGGACCTGGTGGAGCTGGCCGACCTCGGAGTCGACGTGAAAGGCCATTTCTCTTCCTTCGCGGCTGGTGACGAGAGAGTCGGGAGGGCGGCGCCCCGGACCCCGTGGGCGCGCTCGCCATACCTCGCGTTGGTACGGACCTAAAGCGCATACCCGCCAGAACCATGGGAAGTCAGCGAAGATCACGATATTTATTCACTTTTAGGAAGATCGCTGGGGCGGCTGTCCGGCGTCCGCCGAGGTGGGGCCGGTCAGGGTCCGGTCAGGGCGAGCCGTCGAGCGGCTGGTAACGTAAGAGCGCTGACTTCCTTTAAGACCCGTCCCGTGAGGCGGGAAAGGTGGTGTTACTCCTTGACCGATGCCATTTCGCATGCGCTGAGCGGTGCGCGCGCCGTTCTCGAGCAGCCCGATATCAACCGGGCCCTGGTCCGCATCTCCCACGAGATCCTTGAACGGACCAAGGGCGGCGAGAACGTCGTCCTGCTGGGCATCCCCACGCGCGGTGTCCACCTGGCCCGCCGCCTGGCCGCCCACATCAAGCAGTTCGAGGGCCGTTCCGTGCCCGTCGGCTCCCTCGACGTCACGATGTACCGAGACGACCTGCGCCTGCGTCCCGCCCGCGCGCTGGGCCGCACCGAACTGCCCGCCGACGGCATCGACGGCAGGACCGTCGTCCTCGTCGACGACGTCCTCTACTCCGGCCGCACGGTCCGTGCCGCGCTCGACGCGCTCAACGACCTGGGCCGCCCGCAGGCCGTGCAACTCGCCACCCTGGTCGACCGCGGCCACCGCGAGCTGCCCATCCGCCCCGACTACGTGGGCAAGAACCTGCCGACCTCCAAGTCCGAGAGCGTCAAGGTCTACCTGGAGGAGAACGACGGCCGCGACGCGGTCCTGCTGCTGAAGGAGGACGGCCGGTGAAGCGGCACCTGATCTCGGCGGCCGATCTGACCCGTGACGACGCCCTGCTCATCCTGGACACCGCGGACGAGCTGGCGAAGATCTCGGAACGTTCCATCAAGAAGCTCCCCACCCTGCGGGGCCGCACCGTGGTGAACCTCTTCTTCGAGGACTCCACCCGGACCAGGATCTCCTTCGAGGCCGCGGCCAAGCGCCTGTCGGCGGACGTCATCAACTTCTCCGCCAAGGGCTCCAGCGTCTCCAAGGGCGAGTCGCTCAAGGACACCGCGCTCACCCTGGAGGCGATGGGCGCCGACGCCGTCGTCATCCGGCACGGCGCCTCGGGCGCCCCGTACCGGCTGGCCGGCTGGGTGCGCGGCAGCGTCGTCAACGCCGGTGACGGCACCCACGAGCACCCCACCCAGGCCCTGCTCGACGCCTTCACCATGCGCCGCCGCCTGGGCTCGCTGGACGGCAGGAAGGTCACCATCGTCGGTGACGTGCTGCACAGCAGGGTGGCCCGCTCCAACGTGCTGCTGCTGGCCACCCTCGGCGCCGAGGTGACCCTGGTCGCCCCGCCGACCCTGTTCCCGGTCAACGTCGACTCCTGGCCGTGCGAGGTCTCCTACGACCTCGACGCGATGCTGCCCAAGTCCGACGTGGTGATGATGCTGCGCGTGCAGCGCGAGCGGATGAACGCGGCGTTCTTCCCCACCGAGCGGGAGTACAGCCGCCGCTACGGGCTCGACCGCGAGCGCGTCGCCAGGATGCCCGACCACGCCATCGTGATGCACCCCGGCCCGATGAACCGGGGGATGGAGATCGCGGCCGAGGTGGCCGACTCGCCGCGCTCGACGATCGTCGAGCAGGTCGCCAACGGGGTGACCGCACGTATGGCCGTTCTGTACCTGCTGCTTGGCGGCGCCGACCTCGGGGGAGAGATCTGATGAACGACCGCATCGGGGCCACGCGTGACGGCATCGTCATCAGGGGCGCCAGGATCCTCGGCGGAGAGCCCGTCGACATCCTGATCCGCGACGGTCTCCTGGTGGAGATCGGCCAGGGGCTGAGCGGCGGCGGGACCGTCGAGACCGTCGAGGCTGAGGGATTGATCGCCCTGCCCGGCCTGGTGGACCTGCACACCCACCTGCGCGAGCCGGGACGTGAGGACGCGGAGACCGTCACCACGGGCACCCGCGCCGCCGCCCTCGGCGGCTACACCGCCGTGCACGCCATGGCCAACACCGATCCGGTCGCCGACACCGCAGGCGTCGTCGAGCAGGTCTGGCGCCTGGGCCAGGAGGCGGGCTACTGCGACGTGCAGCCCGTCGGAGCCGTCACGGTCGGCCTGGGCGGCGAGCACCTGGCCGAACTCGGCGCGATGGCCGACTCGGCGGCCCGGGTCCGGGTCTTCTCCGACGACGGCAAGTGCGTCTCCGACGCGGTGCTCATGCGCCGCGCGCTGGAGTACGTCAAGGCCTTTGACGGCGTCGTGGCCCAGCACGCCCAGGAGCCGCGGCTGACCGAGGGCGCGCAGATGAACGAGGGCTCGGTCTCCGGCAGGCTGGGCCTGACCGGATGGCCCGCGGTCGCCGAGGAGGCGATCATCTCCCGCGACTGCCTGCTGGCCGCGCACGTCGGCTCGCGCCTGCACATCTGCCACGTCTCCACCGCGGGCTCGGTGGAGCTCATCCGCTGGGCCAAGTCCAAAGGCTGGGACGTCACCGCCGAGGTGACCCCGCACCACCTGCTGCTGACCGACGACCTCGTCGAGGACTCCCCGGTCGGCTCCTACAACCCGATCTACAAGGTGAACCCGCCGCTGCGCACCCGCGCCGACGTCGAGGCGCTGCGCGCGGCTCTGGCCGACGGCACGATCGACTGCGTGGCCACCGACCACGCCCCGCACCCGGTCGAGGACAAGGAGACCGAGTGGGCCGCCGCCGCCATGGGCATGATCGGCTTGGAGACGGCGCTCGCGGTGGTCCAGGAGGCGATGGTGGAGACGGGGCTGCTCGACTGGGCCGGTGTCGCCGAGCGCATGTCCTGCGCCCCGGCCAGGATCGGCAGGCTTCGAGGGCACGGGCAGCCGATCGAGGTCGGCGCGCCGGCCAACCTCACCCTCTACGACCCGGCGGTGCGCGCCGCGGTCGACCCGGCGGGCTACGCTTCCAAGAGCCGCAACACCCCCTACCAGGGCCTTACCCTGCCCGGCCGGGTCGTGGCGACCTTCCTGCGCGGCAGGCCGACGGTCCTGGACGGGAAGCTCACGTGAGGACTCCCCGCTTTCGCGCGCCGGGCGTCGGATACCTTCGCCTTCCCGCACCGGGACGTGGGGGCGTCCCGCTCGGTGCGGCGGCGGCGAATCGATGTGCCAGATATTTCATACTTTGCGGAGCTGGAGCCGAGATGATCGGGGTGTGTGAGTGACCGCAGTGCTAGTGCTGGAAGATGGACGTGTCTTCCACGGGACCCCCTACGGCGCCGAGGGCGAGACCTTCGGCGAGATGGTCTTCAACACGGGGATGACCGGTTACCAGGAGACGCTGACCGATCCGTCGTACCACCGCCAGATCGTCGCGATGACCGCGCCGCACATCGGGAACACCGGGGTCAACGACGAGGATCCGGAGTCCTCGCGGGTGTGGGTGGCCGGTTACGTGGTCCGCGAGCCGGCCCGGGTGGCCTCCAACTGGCGCTCCAACCGTTCCCTGGACGACTACCTCAGGGAGCAGGGCGTCGTCGGCATCGCCATTCCCGGCACCCGCGCCCTGACCCGTCACCTGCGGGAGCGGGGAGCGATGCGGGCCGGGGTCTTCTCCGGCAAGGCTCTGGCGCCGGTCGAGGAGCTGCTGGAGCGGGTGCTGGGCAGCCCCCCGATGGAGGGCGCCGACCTGGCGGGAGAGGTCTCCACCGCCAAGCCGTACGTGGTGCCCGCGATCGGCGCGCGGCGGTTCACCGTGGCCGCGGTCGACCTCGGGATCAAGGCGATGACGCCGCACCGGATGGCCGAGCGCGGCTGCGAGGTGCACGTGCTGCCGGCCTCGGCCACCACGGAGGAGATCCTCGCGCTCGGTCCGGACGGGGTGTTCTTCTCCAACGGCCCCGGCGACCCCGCCACCGCCGACGGGCCGGTCAAGGCGCTTCGCGGGGTCCTCGACGCGGGTGTCCCGTTCTTCGGCATCTGCTTCGGAAACCAGCTCTTCGGGCGTGCCCTGGGGCTGGGCACCTACAAGCTGCGTTACGGCCATCGAGGTGTCAACCAGCCGGTACAGCACCGGGGAACCGGCAAGGTGGAGATCTCCGCGCACAACCACGGTTTCGCGGTGCGGGCACCGCTGGAGGGCGTGTTCGACACGCCGTACGGCCTTGCGGAGGTCAGCCACGTCAACCTCAACGACGACTGCGTCGAGGGGCTGCGGCTGCTGGAGCGCCCGGCCTTCAGCGTCCAGTACCACCCGGAGGCCGCGGCCGGCCCGCACGACTCCGCAAGCCTGTTCGACGACTTCTGCGCGTTGATGGCGGGAGAGCGGGGAACGGTCAACGGGGCGATCACAAGTACGGAGCGGTCCGGGGAACGAGCGGGCGGAGTGGCGGACGAGGGACGAGTCCTCCGCGGAGCCGGCGAGGAGCCGGACGCGACCAAGAGCACGGAGCGGTCCGGGGAACGAGCGGGCGGAGTGGCGGACGAGGGACGAGTCCTCCGCGGAGCCGGCGAGGAGCCGGACGCGACCATGGGTACGGAGGGAAGCAAGGGTGCCTAAGCGCACGGACATCCAGTCGATCATGGTGATCGGCTCAGGACCGATCGTGATCGGCCAGGCATGCGAGTTCGACTACTCGGGTACCCAGGCCTGCCGCGTGCTGCGCGCCGAGGGCTTCCGCGTGATCCTCGTCAACAGCAACCCGGCGACCATCATGACCGACCCCGAGTTCGCCGACGCCACCTACGTCGAGCCCATCACCCCCGAGATCGTCGAGAAGATCATCGCCAAGGAGCGCCCCGACGCGCTGCTGCCCACCCTGGGCGGGCAGACCGCGCTGAACACCGCGATCTCCCTGTACGAGGCCGGTGTCCTGGAGCGCTACGAGGTCGAGCTGATCGGCGCCGACGTCGACGCCATCCAGGCGGGCGAGAACCGCGAGCTGTTCAAGGGCATCGTGGCCAAGGTCGCCGAGGAGCACGGCCTCAACGCCGAGTCGGCCCGCTCGTCCGTCTGCCACACCATGGACGAGTGCCTGGCCGCCGCCAGGGAACTGGGCTACCCGCTGGTGGTGCGGCCCTCCTTCACCATGGGCGGGGTCGGCTCCGGTTTCGCGCACGACGAGGAGGGGCTGCGCCGCATCGCCGGGGCGGGCCTCGACGCCTCGCCGACCACCGAGGTGCTCCTTGAGGAGTCCATCCTCGGCTGGAAGGAGTACGAGCTGGAGGTCATGCGCGACCGGGCGGACAACGTGGTGATCGTCTGCTCGATCGAGAACATCGATCCGATGGGCGTGCACACCGGTGACAGCGTCACCGTGGCCCCCGCGCTGACCCTGACCGACCGCGAGTACCAGAACATGCGCGACGTGGCCATCGCGGTCATCCGCGAGGTCGGCGTCGACACCGGCGGCTGCAACATCCAGTTCGCCGTCGAGCCGCGCACCGGCCGCATGGTCGTCATCGAGATGAACCCGCGCGTCTCGCGCTCCTCGGCGCTCGCTTCCAAGGCCACCGGCTTCCCGATCGCGAAGATCGCCGCGAAGCTCGCCATCGGCTACACGCTGGACGAGATCCCCAACGACATCACGAGGGAGACCCCGGCGTCGTTCGAGCCCTCGCTGGACTACATCGTGGTCAAGGTGCCCCGGTTCGCGTTCGAGAAGTTCTCCGGGGCCGACGCGACCCTGACCACTCACATGAAGTCGGTCGGCGAGGCCATGGCGATCGGCCGGTCCTTCCCCGAGGCCCTGCAGAAGGCACTGCGCTCGCTGGAGAAGAAGGGCGCCTCCTTCACCTGGGCGGGCGATCCGGGTGACAGGGACGAGCTCCTGGCCGCCTGCCGTATCCCGCACGACGGGCGCCTGTTCACCATGCAGCAGGCCATCCGCGCCGGGGCAGGCGCCGAGGAGCTGTTCGAGGCCACCCGGGTCGATCCGTGGTTCGTCGACCAGCTGATCGCGATCGACGAGATGGCCGCCGAGCTGCGCGAGGTGCCGCAGCTGACCGCCGAGGTGCTGACCAGGGTCAAGCGGTACGGCTTCAGCGACGCGCAGATCGCCGAGCTGCGCGGCATGACCGAGTCGCGGGTGCGCGACCTGCGCCACGCGCTCGGCGTCCGCCCGGTCTACAACACCGTCGACACCTGCGCCGCCGAGTTCGCCGCCCAGACCCCCTACCTGTACTCCACCTACGACGAGGAGAGCGAGGTCCCCTACGGGGAGCGCCCCAAGGTCCTCATCCTCGGTTCGGGGCCCAACAGGATCGGCCAGGGCATCGAGTTCGACTACGCGTGTGTGCACGCCTCCTTCGAGCTGTCGGCGGCCGGCTACGAGACCGTCATGGTCAACTGCAACCCCGAGACGGTCTCCACCGACTACGACACCTCCGACCGCCTCTACTTCGAGCCGCTCACCCTGGAGGACGTTCTGGAGGTCGTCCACGCCGAGCAGCAGACCGGCCCCGTCGCGGGCGTCATCGTCCAGCTCGGCGGCCAGACCCCGCTCGGCCTGGCCCAGGCGCTCAAGGACGCCGGTGTCCCGATCGTCGGCACCTCGCCCGAGTCGATCCACCTCGCCGAGGAGCGCGGCGCGTTCGGCCGGGTCCTCGCCGAGGCGGGACTGCCCGCCCCCAAGCACGGCGTGGCGGTGACCTCCGACGAGGCGCTGGCCATCGCCGCGGAGATCGGCTACCCGGTGCTGGTGCGCCCCTCCTACGTGCTGGGCGGCGCGGGCATGGCCATCGTCTACGACGACGAGACGCTGATCGCCTACATGGCCAAGGCGGGCGCGGCCAGCGACCACCCGGTGCTGGTGGACAAGTTCCTCGACGAGGCCGTGGAGATCGACGTCGACGCGCTCTTCGACGGCGAGGAGCTCTACCTCGGCGGAGTGATGGAGCACATCGAGGAGGCCGGCATCCACTCCGGCGACTCGGCGTGCTCGCTGCCGCCGATGACGCTGGGAAGCTACGACATCAAGCGCATCCGCACCGCCACCGAGGCCATCGCCAGAGGTGTGGGCGTGCGCGGCCTGCTCAACGTGCAGTACGCCATGTCGGCCAACATCCTGTACGTGCTGGAGGCCAACCCCCGCGCCAGCCGTACCATCCCGTTCGTCTCCAAGGCCACGGCGGTGCCGCTGGCCAAGGCGGCGGCCCGGGTGATGATGGGCGCCACGGTGGCCGAACTGCGCGCCGAGGGCCTGCTGCCGGAGAGCGGTGACGGCGGCACCATGCCGCTGGACGCGCCCATCGCGGTCAAGGAGGCCGTGCTGCCCTTCAACCGGTTCCGCGGCGTGGACATCGTGCTCAGCCCCGAGATGCGCTCCACCGGCGAGGTCATGGGCATCGACGAGTTCTTCGGCACCGCCTACGCCAAGTCGCAGGCCGCCGCGTACGGCTCGCTGCCCACCAAGGGACGGGCGTTCGTCTCGGTCGCCAACCGTGACAAACGCGCCATGATCTTCCCGGTCAAGGCCCTCGCCGACCTCGGCTTCGAGATCCTCGCCACCGAGGGCACTGCCGAAGTCCTGCGCCGCAACGGTGTCCGTGCCAAGATCGTGCGCAAGCACAGCGAGGGAGCCGGTCCCGCGGGTGAGCAGACCATCGTCCGGCGCATCCTGGACGGGGAGGTGGATCTCATCGTCAACACCCCCTTCGGCAGCCCCGGCCAGTCGGGACCCCGCCTGGACGGCTACGAGATCCGCACCGCCGCCGTGCTGCGCGCCATCCCCTGCATCACCACGGTTCAGGGCCTGGCCGCGGCGGTACAGGGCATCCAGGCGATCGTCCGCGGTGACATCGGCGTACGGTCCCTTCAGGAGCACGCGAAGCGGTTGCGGAGCGGTTGAGGAGTGAGGCCGGCGCCCCAGCGGAGGTGAGGAAGACGCCTGTTACTCCGGTGCAGGTGACAGGCACGGTGCTGACGACGCGCCGCGTCGACGCCTACCATGCGCTCACCGTGGTGGCGCCCGGCATCGCCGAGCGTTTCCGGCCCGGCCACTTCGTCGGGGTGGCCGTGGGCGGGGCGCAGACGTCGATGCTGACGCGCCGTGCCTTCTTCGTCCACGACGTCAAGCCCGACTACGGCGGTACCGTCGAGTTCGTCTTCTCGGTGAGCGGGCCGGGCACGGCCTGGCTGGCCGACCGGCGCGCCCGCGACACCCTCGACCTGGTGGGCCCGCTCGGCCGCCCGTTCCCGCTGCCCAGAGACCCGGTGACCTGCGTCCTGGTCGGCGCCGAGCACGGCTCGGCGACGCTGTTCACCGTGGCCGACGCCCTCCAGCGGCGTGGTTGCCGCGTCGACTTCGTGCTCGGCGCGGCCTCGGCCGACCGGGTGTTCGGCGCCCTGCGGGCCAGGAGGATGGGGGAGACGACCACGCTGACCACCGAGGACGGCTCCCTGGGCATGCGCGGCCGGGTGACCGACGTGCTGCCCGGCGTGATCGCCGACGTACGGGCCGACGCGGTCTACGCCTGCGGTCCGATGCCGATGCTGCACGGCGTCACCACGGTGGCCGTCGAGTTCGACATCCCCGTCCAGGTGGCGGTCGAGGAGCGGATGGCGTGCGGGATCGGCGTGTGCATGACGTGTGTGCTGCCGGTCATCGGGGACGACGGGGTGACCCGGATGGTGCGCTCGTGCGTCGAGGGACCGGTCTTCAGGGGTGAGCGCGTCCGCTTCGACGACGTCGGGACGATCCCGTTCGACGCGCTGGGAGCGCCCGGTGGAGGAATACGGAATGCCGGTTGACATGCGGACGTACCTGGGGCACGTGGAACTGGTCAACCCCGTCACCACGGCCGCCGGGTGCGCGGCGTCCGGCTCCGAACTCGCCCAGTTCTTCGACCTCGCCCGGATCGGCGCGCTGACCACCCGGTCGATCACGATGGCTCCCAGGGCGGGCCGTCCGACCCCCAGGATGGCCGAGACGCCCTCGGGCATGCTCAACGCCGTCGGGCTCCAGGGGCCGGGCGTGGACGCCTTCCTGGAGCGTGAGCTGCCCTGGCTGGCCCAGCGGGGCGTGCGGACCGTGGTGTCCATCGGCGGCGGCACCGTGGCCGAGTACACCGCGCTGGCCCGCAGGCTCACCGACGCGCCCGGCGTCACCGCCGTGGAGGTCAACCTGTCGTGCCCCAACATCGAGGACCGGGGCAGGGTCTTCGCCCGCGACGGCGCGGCCTCCGCCGAGGTGATCGCCTCGGTGCGCTCGGTGATGCGCTACGACGTGCCGGTGGTGGCCAAGCTCTCCCCGGACGTCATGGACATCGTGAGCGTGGCCCGCGCGTGCGTGGACGGCGGCGCCGACGCCCTGTCGATGATCAACAATCCGCTCGGCATGAGCATCGACACCGAGGCCATGCGGCCCGTGCTCGCGGCGGTCACCGGCGGCCTGTCGGGCCCCGCGGTCAGGCCACTGGCCGTACGCTGCGTATGGCAGGTCCACGCGGCCCTGCCCAGCGTGCCCATCATCGGCATGGGCGGCGTGCTGACCGGCAGGGACGCCTTCGAGTTCATCCTCGCCGGAGCCTGCGTCGTCGCCGTGGGGACCGCACTGTTCCACGACCCCTACGCCTGCCTGCGCATCCTCCGCGAGCTTGAGGAGATCCTGGCGGCCCGGGGGTTCCACCGGCTGGCCGACGCGGTCGGGCTGGCACACCGCCCGCCGGGGGCGTCCACCCGGCACCGGATAGACCTTGAGGAGAGTTCCCTGTGACGCCCGCACCCATCGCCGTCGCCCTGGACGCGCCAGACCTCGAGACCGCGGCTCACTGGGCCAGCCTGGTCACTCCACACGTCACCACGGTCAAGGTCGGGCTGGAACTCTACCTCCGCTACGGCCCCGACGTGATCGCCTCGGTCCGGGGGGCGAGCGGGGTGCGGGTCTTTCTCGACCTTAAACTCCACGACATCCCCAACACCGTCGCGGGCGCCGCCAGGGCCGTGGCCAGGCTCAAGCCCGCCATCCTGACGGTCCATGCCACCGGCGGCCCGGCGATGATCCGGGCGGCGGTGGAGGCCATGCCCAACACCCAGATCGCGGCGGTGACGTTGCTCACGTCGCTCTCGGAGGCCGATCTGGAGCAGATGGGCGTCAGGGGCCCGTCCGAGGACGCCGTGCGCCGCCTGTCGGCCATGGCCGTCGCCGCGGGCGCCCAGGCCCTCGTCTGCTCGCCGCGCGAGGTGGCCGCGGTGCGTGCCGAGGTCGGGCCCGACATCACGCTCATCACCCCCGGCGTCCGCCCCGCCGGCGCCGAGAGTCAGGACCAGGCAAGAGTAGCGACCCCCGAGCAGGCTTTCGCCGACGGGGCGGACCTTCTCGTGATCGGCCGCCCGATCACCGGCTCAGCCGACCCCGGCGCGACGGCCGCGGGCATCGCCGCGGCCCTCCGGCGCACCTCCACGGCCGCCGGACACGGCGCATGACACGGCGCATGACACAACCCCGGAAAACTCGGCGTTGAGCGTAGTTTTGTCCACACAGAGCGATGTCGCGAGCACGGAAAGTCACGAAGTAGATTTTCTAGGGGGATAAAGTGGTCTTGACGTTGCTTGAAGCGTCATGACCAGCTAGTTTCCCTTCCCGTCCGAGTACATCGACAGGAAATTCGAGGTGACCCGGCGTGGCTCTTCCTCCCCTAACCCCTGAGCAGCGCGCCGCAGCCCTAGAGAAGGCTGCCAAGGCCCGCCGAGAGCGTGCCGAGGTGAAGAACCGCCTGAAGCACGGTGCGGTCTCTCTGGCTGAGGTGCTCAAAGACGGGCAGGCCGACGACGTCATCGGCAAGATGAAGGTTTCGGCCCTTCTTGAGTCGCTCCCCGGCGTGGGTAAGGTTCGCGCCAAGCAGCTCATGGAGCGGCTTGGCATCGCCGAGTCCCGCCGCGTGCGGGGCCTGGGTACGAACCAGCGAGCTTCGCTCGAGCGTGAGTTCGGCGGGGCCGAGAGCTAATCTCGGTTCAAACGACCACGTTCACCCCATATGGGGACAGCATCACGGGGGGTTTGGAGTGACCGGAACGTCGCGGTCCGGCAAGAGCCGGGCTCCGGAGGCAACCGCCGAGGGCGGAGCCGGTCGCTCCACATCCTCGGCCGGAGGTCCGAAGGGGGCGCGAGCCCTCGCCGGACTCCCGGCCGGTAGGCGTCTGACGGTCCTGTCCGGGCCGTCCGGCGTCGGCAAGTCCACGGTCGTCGCCGAGCTTCGGCGGGCACACCCGGAGGTGTGGCTGTCGGTCTCGGTGACCACCAGGAAACCCCGTCCCGGGGAGACCCACGGGGTCGAGTACTTCTTCGCCGACGACGAGGAGTTCGACCGCCTCGCCGCCTCCGGCGAGCTGCTCGAGTGGGCCGAGTTCGCCGGGAACCGGTACGGAACGCCGCGCGGCCCGGTGCTCGAGAAACTCGCCGCCGGGGTGCCCACGCTGCTGGAGATCGACCTCCAGGGCGCCAGGCAGGTCCGGGCGACCATGCCCGAGGCCCTGCTGGTCTTCCTGGCCCCCCCGACCTGGGAGGAGCTGGAGAAGCGCCTGCGCGGCCGGGGCACCGAGCCCGAGGACGTCATCGCCCGCCGCCTGGCGGCCGGCCGGATCGAGATGGCGGCCGAGCGGGAGTTCGACCTGACGCTCGTCAACACGTCAGTCCAGGATGTATGTCATCGGCTGATAGCCTTGTTGGCTGATGCTCCCGAGGGTTCACGCCTCGGACGTTCACCTAGCTAGGGGAAATCACACGTGGCAACCAGCGCCGCCTACTCCGAAGGCATCACCAACCCGTCAATCGACGCCCTGCTCGACATCGTCGACAGCAAGTACAGTCTCGTGATCTTCGGCTCCAAGCGGGCGCGTCAGATCAACGCCTACTACTCCCAGCTCGGCGAGGGCCTGCTCGAGTACGTCGGCCCGCTCGTCGAGACCCACGCGCAGGAGAAGCCGCTCTCCATCGCGCTGCGCGAGGTCAGTGAGGGCCTGCTCACCTCCGAGCCGATCGAGGGCTGACCCACCTCGATGCCGACCTCCGTGGTTCCCCGCAAGCCGAGGGTCGTCCTCGGTGTGAGCGCGGGCATCGCCGCCTACAAGGCGTGCGAGCTGCTGCGCCTGTTCACCGAGTCCGGCCACGAGGTGCGCGTGGTCCCGACCAGGGAGGCGCTCCGCTTCGTCGGTGAGCCGACCTGGGCCGCGCTGTCCGGCAACCCGGTCACGACCGACGTCTGGGAGTCGGTGCACGAGGTGCCGCACGTCCGCATCGGGCAGGGCGCCGACCTGGTGGTCGTCGCGCCGGCCACCGCCGACGTGCTCGCCAAGGCCGCCCACGGGCTGGCCGGCGACCTGCTGACCAACACCCTGCTCACCGCGCGCTGCCCGGTGGTGTTCGCCCCCGCGATGCACACCGAGATGTGGGAGCACCCCGCGACCCGCGCGAACGTGGCCACGCTCCGCGAGCGCGGCTCGATCGTCGTCGATCCCGCGGTGGGCCGCCTGACCGGGGCCGACACCGGCCCCGGCCGCCTGCCGGACCCGAAGGAGATCTTCGAGGTCTGCCGCGGCGTCCTCTCCGGGCGCCCCGCGGACCTGGCGGGCCGTCGCCTGGTGATCTCCGCGGGCGGCACCCGCGAGGCCATCGACCCGGTCCGTTTCATCGGCAACCGTTCCTCGGGGCTGCAGGGTTACGCCCTGGCCCGCACGGCCGTCGCCCGAGGGGCGGAGGTCACCCTGGTGGCCGCCAACGTCGCCCTGCCCGACCCCGCGGGGGTCAAGGTGGTCCGGGTCACCTCGGCCCTGGAGTTGCGCGACGCCGTGCTGGAGGCGGTGGAGGGCGCCGACGCCGTGGTCATGGCCGCCGCCGTCGCCGACTTCCGGCCCTCGGCGCGGAGCGAGTCGAAGATCAAGAAGACCGCCGACGAGCCTGACGCCATTCATCTGGTGAAAAATCCAGACATTCTTGCGGAGCTGGGGGAACGGCGCCGTGCGGGGCTCAAGCCGTACCCTCAGGTGATCGCGGGATTCGCGGCCGAGACCGACGACGTCCTCGCCAACGGGCGGGCCAAGCTCACCCGCAAGGGCTGTGATCTGCTCGTCGTCAACCAGGTCGGCGACGATCTCGCCTTCGGCACCCCCGACAACGCGGCGGTGGTCCTCCTCGCGGACGGGGAGCAGGTCGACATCCCGCGCGGTCCCAAGGAGGCCCTTGCCGACGTGCTCTGGGACCTCGTCGCCGCACGCCTGGCCTGACCACTTGCCGTAGCCCGACTCCCGGCGGATACTGCCTCCCAGAGCCCTGCCACATCGCAGCCGGGAGGGGTTTGGATCATGCCTGTCGCCGCCGCGGTCAGGGCACGATGCCGAGCGCTGCTTCCTCCGGGGGAGGAGATCCACTACGTTCTGCCGGCTCTGTCGGTGGGCACCCCGGGCATGGCGACCTTCCTCATCGTGATCACCGACCGCGCCATCTACCTGCTCTCCACCAAGTTCTTCGACCGCGACGCGCCGACCTCGGTGTACGCCACCCACACCCGGCGCACCCGGCTCGGCCCGCTGGAGTTCTCCGCGGGCGCGGCCATCGAGCTCGGTGGCATGGTGTTCGAGATCGAGGAGGAGTACGCCGCGGTGATCTCCGCCGCCGACGCCGAGGTCTTCGCCCCGGAGACGTTGCCGCCCGACCCGCTGCCCGATCTGTGAACCGGACTGTGAGCCCCTGGGGATCCGGGTGGGGCGGGGCTGCGCATCCCGCCCGCGAGATGTGGGTGAGCCCGGGAGCCGGGGCCTCGAGTCCCGGGCAGGTGAGGTGAGCCGGGGATTTCGTGGGCTCCGGATCCCTGTCTGGCCGGCTTCCGGAACGTGTCCCGCCTCACGTCATGGCAGGTGGGTTTCCCCGCGATGGATTCCGGTGAACCCGCAGCCCTTCCAGTAAATGATCTGAACATTTAGGGGACACGATCTGAGACGGTTTCGCGGCCCCGCATCAGGTGGGGCTAGAATTCGCCGGAGCGCTACTGGTGTCCTGCCGATGCCAGAGCCCCAGACGCCAGCAGCCGCTGCATGAGGAGCCACTGACTTGTCCCGTCGCCTGTTCACCTCCGAGTCGGTCACAGAGGGCCACCCGGACAAGATCGCCGACCAGATCAGTGACGCGATTCTCGACGCCATGCTCAAGGGTGACCCCAAGAGCCGCGTCGCGGTCGAGACGCTGATCACCACCGGTCAGGTCCACGTCGCCGGAGAGGTGACGACGGAGACCTACGTCGACATTCCCGGTCTCATCCGGGAGAAGATCCTCGAGATCGGTTACGACGCCTCGCACAAGGGCTTCGACGGCGCCTCCTGTGGCGTGTCGGTGTCCATCGGCGCGCAGTCGCCCGACATCGCCCAGGGCGTCGACGACGCCTACGAGAACCGCGAGGGCGAGGCGGGCGACGAGCTCGACCGCCAGGGCGCCGGTGACCAGGGCCTGATGTTCGGCTACGCCTGCCGCGAGACCCCCGAGCTGATGCCGCTGCCGATCCAGCTGGCGCACCGCCTGGCCGAGCGCCTGTCGCAGGTCCGCAAGGACGGCACGGTGCCCTACCTGCGCCCCGACGGCAAGACCCAGGTCACCGTCGAGTACGACGGCGACAAGCCGGTCCGGCTCGACACCGTGGTCGTCTCCACCCAGCACGCGGCCGAGATCGACCTCAAGGAGATGCTCGCGCCCGACATCAAGGAGCACGTGGTCGACCCGGTCCTGGCCGGCCTGGAGATCGAGACCGAGGGCTACCGCCTCCTGGTCAACCCGACCGGCCGCTTCGAGATCGGCGGCCCGATGGGCGACGCCGGCCTGACCGGTCGCAAGATCATCGTTGACACCTACGGCGGCATGTCCCGCCACGGTGGCGGCGCCTTCTCCGGCAAGGACCCGTCCAAGGTCGACCGCTCGGCCGCCTACGCCATGCGCTGGGTCGCGAAGAACATCGTGGCCGCCGGTCTGGCCGACCGCGCCGAGGTCCAGGTCGCCTACGCCATCGGCAAGGCGCACCCGGTCGGCGTGTTCGTCGAGACCTTCGGCACCGAGAAGGTCGAGATCAGCAAGATCCAGGAAGCCGTGGTCAAGGTCTTCGACCTGCGCCCGGCCGCGATCATCCGCGACCTCGACCTGCTCCGCCCGATCTACTCGGGTACCTCCGCCTACGGTCACTTCGGTCGCGAGGGCTTCTCCTGGGAGTCCACCGACCGCGCCGACTCCCTGCGCGCCGCCGCCGGTCTCTGACCCGCACGCTTCAAGACGGCCCCTGTGAATTCTCATTCACGGGGGCCGTCGCGTGCCTGGCGGAAAGTGATATCACTTCTAGGGCTTCGATTGATATCGTTGGAGTATGAAGCAACTACTTCTTCGAATCGATGACGATCTGCATCGGCGGATAACCAGGAGGGCTCGCCGTACCGGCCGCTCCATCAACGCCACCGCTGGGGAGATCCTCGCCCACGGCGTGTCCGACGAGGTGCTGGATGCCCGGGCGGAGCTTCGCGCACGCGCTCGTCGGCTCGGCGTGCTCGCGGAGCGTCCCCCTGCTCCTCCGGTGACCGAAGCCGACCGTGTGCGCGCGCTTGACGCCACCAGGGGCATCGGCCCAGTCCTTGACGACCTTTGGGCCGAGGGTCGCTGACCATCGTGCTCACCTACGTCGACTCCTCGGTCCTGGCCTGCGCTTACCTCCACGACGAACCGGGTCACGGCCGAGCCAGGGAACTCCTCGAAAACCCCGAGCATCTGCTTGTCACCAGCACCTTGACGGTGGTGGAGGTGACCGGCGTGCTGGTGCGCGCCTCTCGTGCCAGGCGGCTGCTGGAACTGGACACCAGGCTTACCGTACTGGCGGCAGATCTTGGAGAGGACGGCCCCGTCACGTTGCTGACCGCTCCTCGCAACACCGTGGAGCAACGGGCCACGGAGATCGTCTACACCCATGCCCTTCGCGCGCTCGACGCGATTCACCTCGCTGTCGCGGAGTTGGCAGCCGTCCCGCTACTGGAAGATCCGGGAGACAAACTTGGCTTCGCCAGTCGTGACAACGCCCAGAGCGAGGCAGCCGCAGCGCTCGGTTTCACTCCCGTCTAGTGCTCATGACAGCCCGTTTGTCATGAGCGCTCGGGGGATGTGGGGAACTTTTCGACGGTGAACCGGGCCCAGACGGCGTGGCCGTGGGGCTGGCTGCCTCGGCGGCCGACCTGGGACGCCAGGGCGGTGACCAGGGGGAGTCCCCGGCCGCCCTCGCCGAGGAGGGCGGGGTGGGCGATGGCGGGGACGGAGCCCTGGCCGGAGTCGTAGACCGTCACCCGGGTGACCTCGGGTCTGCGGACGACCTCGACGACGAACGTGCCGTACGGCCGCCCGCCGGCGGTGTGGCGGTGATGCCTGAGAGTCATGGGATCTAAGCGATGTCGGCCGGCATGGATGGGGGGATTCGTGGCACACCTTGCTTTCGCCCGTGTCGGGTCAGCCGTGGTCGTCGCCTTGGGATGCTGTCTCTGGGCGCGTGCTCTTCTGAATCTCCGGGGCTGATGGCGGCCCAGGCCGGGGCGACACTGCAGGCGGACATCGACTGGTTGATGAATTTGCTTGCCGTGAAAGATGTCAGAGCAATGGACAAGGGCGGGAAGGACATCCCCCGTGATGAGGAGAAGGTGAGGAGAACATATGCCGCCGCCGGCGCCAAAAGGTCCGATGTAGATGATTCGATAAAAATACTCAATATGCTGGCCGGTGGCCTGGGTGGCGGGGGTACAAGATTTCATCCGTCGATCGGGAAGCGCCGAGAGACGAGCTGGTGAAGAAGGATTCGCGCGTCAAAACAGTAACCACATCCTGTTCCAGCCGGCCTTCGATCTCGCGGATCCGCAGCGCCGCGGGCCGGTCGGTGCCGCCGAGGAAAGCGCGTTCGGAATTCTCGCGGTCTCCTCACCGATCACTTTCCGTGCCTGCTCCGGCGACGCGATGAATTGCTCCATCAACTCCGGATCAATTCCTTGGTGTTCATCCGGAGACGACCCGTTTTCCGACGCCGCAGGCGGCGTCGGCCTCGTATCGAAAGCCTCCTACCGAAGGCAATCCCTGGTTTTACCTTAGGCATCCGGATCGATCGGCTGGGAGCCTCAGGCGTGGGCGGCTCCGGCGAGGATGCCGCCGTACTGGATGGCGACCAGGTGGCGGATCGGAATCGTCTCGTCGGGGGTGCCCGCCTCGGCCTCGGCGCACCATTTGGCGTAGGTGTCCGACAGCGTGCGGGCCCGCGCCCGGATGGTCGGGGTGCCGTTGCCGACGGCGAGTTCGCCCTCCAGCGCGCGCAGCAGCATGCCCCCGAACCTGAGCCGGACGCTGTGCGCGGTGTCGCGGCAGGACTGCCGCTCGGCGACGGTGGCCGGCCGGTCGCTCTCCGGCGCCCGCGCGTGGTGCTCGGCGGTGGTGGCCATCCCCTCGATGAACGGAACGAAGAACCTGCTGGCCCGGACGAACGGGGAGCGGGTCGCCAGGTCGCCGGAGACGGCGCCGAGCGTCTCGTCGAGGACGGCGAACGTCTCGCGCAGGTCCGCCGCGTGGGTCCGGATCAGATCGGCGTATCCGACCCCGGCGGGGGAGCGGTCGTCGGCGGTGAGATCCCTCCAGTAGGGCAGTTCGGCGGTCAGGCAGAGCGTGCCGTACCGGGCGGCGTAGGAGTCGCTGGACCCGCCGGTGAGCTGCGCCACCGGATCCTCGCCGAGCGCCTCGATGTAATCGTAGGTGTCCTCCATCCGCGGGGCGAGGAAGACCGACTCCTCCAGGGTCCGTACCGAGGGGTGCTCGGGCTCGCCCGCGTGCAGCGGCACGCCGTACCGGCCCGGCAGGGACTTGAGCAGGGCCTGCAGTTCGGGCACCGGGCGGTTGAGGTAGAAGAACGCCCCGCCCATCTCGCTGTTGTGCAGGGTGGTCATGAACGCCGGGCGGGTGTCGTCGATCAGTCGCATCAGCGCCAGTGTCTCGGGCATCACCCGGTCGAAGTAGGCGCGCTTGTAGGCGAAGGGGAAGGTCCACTCGACCTGCTCGTCACCGGCAGGACGGTAGAAGTGCCTGCCGTAGTGCGCTTTGGTGAACGGCCCGGCGAACCACCCCTCGTTGAGCCTGGTCCCGTCCGGGTCGAGGCAGCCCACGATGTGCCAGGTGTGACCGGTGGCCTCGCGCAGCGCGGCGCTCTCGCACAGCCGGGTGGCGAGATGGATCACGGTGAGCCCGCCGATGGGCTCGTTGGGGTGCGGCATGGCGCCGACCAGCGCGTGACGCGGCCCGTCACCGACGCTGAGGCAGAGGATCGGCTCACCCAGGGCGGAGCTGCCCACCCGCCTCAGCGAGGCGACGCCAGGATGGTCGGCGGCCAGCCGGGTGAGGGCGGCCGTGATCTCGTCCACGGTGGCGAACCGGTCATGGTCGGGAACGGAGTCGAGTTCGTCGTTCAGCAGGGGGTCTGTCACCCCCGACAGTCTGCCGAGCGCGCCCCGGTCCCGGGAGTCCGGAATGAGTGATCGGTCGGGTTTGTCGGGCGGGGGACCCGTTGCCCCGGCAGCCGAGGGGAGGGGGCGTCGGCCGTCCGCCTAGAGTCTCCTCATGTCCTCTTCTGCTCGCCTGCTGCTGCGTAACGCGCGGATCGGTCTCGGTGGGCCGCTGCGCCATGTCCTGATCGTTGACGGCCGGGTCGCGGAGGTGGCCCCGGAGCCTCCTGCCTGCGACGAGTCGGTGGACGTCGGGGGCGCCACCCTGCTGCCGGGGCTGTGGGACGCGCACGTGCACTCCGTGCAGTGGGCACAGGCCCGGCGCAGGATCGATCTGACCTCGGCGCGGTCGGCGCGGGAGGCGGTCGACCTCGTCGCCCCGCAGGCGGGTACGTCCGGGTTCACGGTCGGCTACGGCTTCCGCGACGGCCTGTGGCCGGACACGCCGGACAAGTCGCTGCTGGAGGCGGCGGCGCCGGGCTGCCCGATCGTGCTGGTGAGCAATGATCTGCACACCGCCTGGTTCAGCCCGGCCGCGCTGGCGGTGATCGGCAGGGGCGGGCATCCGACGGGGGTGCTGCGCGAGCGCGACTGCTACGACGCGATGGCCCAGATGCCTCCGCCCCCCGAGGACGAGCTGGACCGCTGGGTGGCCGAGGCCGCCACCGCCGCCGCGGCCAGGGGCGTCGTCGGCGTGCTGGACTTCGAGTTCGCCGACAACGTCACCGACTGGACCCGGCGGATCTCGCGGGGGGCGGTCGACGTCCGGGTCAGCTGCTCGATCCCGGTGAACCGGCTCGAAGAGGCGATCGATCGCGGGTTGCGCACCGGGGAGCCGGTCGCGGGCTCGGGGGGCCTGCTGGAGGTCGGGCCGGTGAAGACGTTCGTGGACGGTTCGCTGAACACCAGGACCGCCTACTGCACGGACCCGTATCCCGGTGGCGACGCGCGCGGGCTGCTGGAGACACCGCCGGAGGAGTTGTACGGGGTCATGGAGCTGGCCGCCAGGCATGGGATCGCCCCGGCGGTGCACGCCATCGGCGACCTGGCGGTAGGCATCGCGCTGGACGCCTTCGAGCGGGTCGGCTGCCCGGGGAGGATCGAGCACGCGCAACTGGTCCGCCCGGAGGACTTCGGGAGGTTCGCGAGGCCCGGTCTGGTGGCGGGTGTGCAGCCCGCCCACGCGCCCGACGACCGGGAGGTGGCCGATCTGCACTGGCGAGGGCGGACCGGGCGGGCCTTCGCCTACGCCGACCTGCTGGCCGCGGGGGCGACCCTGGAGCTGGGCTCCGACGCTCCGGTGGCGCCGCTCGACCCGTGGGACGGGATCGCCTCCGCCGTGGCCAGGACCGACGACGAGCGGCCGCCGTGGCACCCGGAACAGGCGATCTCGCTGCCGGTGGCGCTGGCGGCGGCCGGCCGGGGCCGCGCCGAGGTGCGCCCGGGCGACCCCGCGGACTTGATGATCACCGAGTACGATCCGGCGGGGCTGGACGGGGACGGTCTCCGTCATATGCCGATCCTCGGCACCCTGCTCGGTGGCCGCTGGACCCACCGCCGTGCCATCTGACCCGGCGGAACGGGGTGCGGTGGCGGTCCGCCCGGCCGGGTCCACCACCGTGCCACCCGTTCTGCCCGATTCGCCCGCCTGGACTCGCCGGCCGATCCAGCCGGTCGGGTTCGGTGGTGGTCCGTCCGGTATGCCGTTCCATGTCCGGTGCTTCTCGCACCCGGTGCCATACCGCCGACGGGCCGACCGTCTGGACGGGGGCCGGCTTCTGGTAGGACAGGCGGGTGACCCACGCCAACCCCTCGCCGGACGATGACGCCCTCCTGCCGCTCGACGCCGTACGCGAGCGGCCCGTGCCCGGCAGGGCCGCCAGGGCACGGGCGGGGGCCGTCCGAGCGGCGGGGGTGGCTCGGGCGCGAGGGGTGGCCGAGCAGGTCAGAGGGGTGCCGGAGCCGGCCGCGGAGCTGCCGGTCGCGCGGGTGGTCGTCGACACCCCGCTGCCGCACCTCGACCGGTTGTTCGACTACCTCGTCCCCGCCCCCCTGGACACCGCCGCGGTGCCGGGGTGCCGGGTCCGGATCAGGTTCGCGGGCAAGCTCGTCGACGGGTTTCTGCTGGAACGGGTGGAGACCACCGAGCACCAGGGCAAGCTGACCCGCCTGGAGCGGGTCGTCTCCGCCGAGCCCGTGCTCACCCCGGAGATCGCCGCGCTGGCCCGGGTGGTGGCCGACCACTACGCCGGGACCATGGCCGACGTGCTGCGCCTGGCCGTCCCGCCCCGCCACGCCAGGGTCGAGGCCGAGGCCGTTCCCGCGGCGGGTACGGCCCCGCCGGTGGAGATGATCGGCGTCGCGGATGAGACCCGGGGGGAGCCGGAAGCGGGTGTGCCCCAGGGAGGGGCCGAAGCGGGTGAGACCCGGGGGGAGCCGGAATCCGAGCCGGGCCGGGGAGTGGAGAGCGGACCGGGGCAGCGGACGGATCCGGAGCCGGAAGCGAGGAGCGGACCGGCTCAGGCGCCGGGATGGGGAGTGGAGAGCGGGCCGGACGCGGGGCCGGGGCCGTGGGCGGACTACCGGGAGGGGAAGGCGTTCCTGGCGGCGCTGGCGAAGGGGGGCTCCCCCCGAGCCGTGTGGACCGCCCTGCCGGGCACCGACCAGGACGGGCCCGGGTGGCCGCGGGCGGTCGCGGTTGCCGTACGGGAGACCCTGCACGGTGGCAGGGGGGCCCTCGTGGTGCTTCCCGACGGGAAGGACGTGGCCCTGGCCGACGCGGCGCTGAGCGCCGTCCTGGGGCCCGGTGCGCATGTGGCGCTGACGGCGGACCTCGGGCCCGCGGAGCGCTACCGGCGGTGGCTGCGCCTGTCCAGGGGCCAGGTCCGGGTCGCCGTCGGCACCAGGGGGGCGGCGTTCGCCCCGGTCGCCGACCTCGGGCTGGCGGTGATCTGGGACGACGGTGACGACCTGCACTCCGAGCGGCTCGCCCCCTACCCGCACGCCAGGGAGGTCCTCGCGCTGCGTGCCCACCGGGCCCGCGCGGGCCTGCTCATCGGCGGGTACGCCCGCACGGCGGAGGCCACCCAGCTCATCGCCACGGGCTGGGCGGGGCCCATCGTCGCGGCCCGCCAGGCGGTCAGGGCCAGGGCGCCGAGGGTCCGTCCGGCGGGGGAGGACTCGGAGCTGGCCAGGGACGAGGCGGCCAGGGCCGCCCGGCTGCCCAGCCTCGCCTGGCGGATCCTGCGCACGGGGTTGGAGAGCGGCCCGGTGCTGGTGCAGGTCCCCCGGCGGGGCTACCTGCCCGCGCTGGCCTGCCAGGGCTGCCGGGCGCCGGCCCGCTGCGGGCACTGCGGCGGACCCTTCGCGCTACGTGGTGGCCACGTGGCCCCGTACTGCCGCTGGTGCGGCCGGATCGCCGGCGAGTGGCGCTGTCCCTCCTGCGGCGGGGCGCGGGTGCGGGCCCAGGTGGTCGGTGCCCGCCGCACCGCCGAGGAACTGGGGCGGGCCTTCCCCTCCGTACGGGTCAAGACGTCGGGCAGGGACGGGGTGCTGGCCACGGTCGGCGCGGCCCGGGCACTGGTGGTGGCCACCCCGGGAGCCGAGCCGGTGCCCGAGGGCGGATACGCGGCGGCGGTGCTGCTGGACGGCTGGGCGCTGCTCGGCAGACCGGACCTGCGCGCCGCCGAGGAGACGCTGCGCCGGTGGATGAACGCGGCGGCGCTGCTGCGGCCCGCCGCCGAGCTGGTCGTGCTGGCCGATTCCTCGTTGCCCGCCGTGCAGGCGTTGCTGCGCTGGGATCCGGTGACACATGCCGAGAGAGAACTGGCCGACAGGACAGAACTCGGTTTCCCCCCGGCGGTGAAAATGGCGACGCTCACCGGATCTCCGGCGGGGGTCAGGGAAATGCTCGGTGAGATGGCGCTGCCCCCCGAGGCACAGGTGCTCGGCCCGGTCCCGGTGGCCTCGCCCAGGGGGGATCAAGTGCGGGAACGTGCCATGGTGCGGATCGCGCGAGGCTCCGGCTCCACGCTGGCCGCGGCCCTGAAAGGAGCCGTGGGAGTGCGCTCCGCACGCAAGGCCGCGGAGGTGGTCAAGGTATGCATTGACCCCCTAGATGTGATTTGAGTTGTTTCCCCGATTCGCGGTGCTGGCAGTAAGCCGTTAATTTTCCCCTGTGTCGATCGAATGGGTGAATCGGGCCGTAGACGACCTGCGCGCGTGGGGGCGTGCGCGCGGCCTGGACGTTGACGTGGACGAGGTGCGGCTGCTCTGCGACTACGCGAGTGACTATCTGGACGTGAACGAGCTGGGTGATTTCACTCCTGTCGCCTTCGAGGAGCTGCTGCTCAACATCTATCCACGCAAGGTCATCGCCCCGCCGGAGAGTGCCCCCGAGACCGTCGCCGCCGCCCGCACCCTGGTCGACTTCCTGCTCTCGACCGAGGAGATCGGCGGCAAGATGGCCGTCCGGATGAGGAGCGTCCTCGACCGGATCGAGCCCGAGATGCCCATCGCCCTCGCCGACACCTCCAGGTTCGGCATGGCCAAGAGCCTCTTCAGCGCGATGGGCGCCGACTCGCTGGAGCGGGCCGCCGGGAGCACTGAGAGCGCTGGGAACGCGATCCTCTCCGTCTCGGCGGTGCAGGAGGAGCCCGCCGTCGAACACTGCGACTGCCCCGGCTGCTCGCCGCTTCCCCCGGTGCGCCTGGCGCCCCGCGAGACGCTCGCCCAGAGCGCCCTGCGGGTGCCGCTGCTGACCGACGCGCGCAGGCTGGTTCAGTGGATGCTCGCGGGAGGGCGCACCCCCACCGTCAAGGGCAGGCTCAGGGTCCGTGACGCCACCGAGGCGATCGCCCAGCTCTCGGTGACCGACCCCGGTCTGCTCTGGGAACTCGCGGTCCACACCGGCCTGGTCACCGTCGAGGGCACCGCCATCTTCGACGGCGAGGACTTCGACCCGCTCGACATCTGGGCCGCGACCGTCGAGTTCGTCGTCGAGAAGGAGACCGGCGGTGCCGTGACGGGTGAGGTCTCCCTGGACGAGGAGCTCTACGGCCTGTGCGACATGCTCTACCGGCTCCAGGCACCCGTGCCGATCCCGCTGGTCAGGGAGTACCTGGACGAGATCGGCCTGGTGGAGGAGGGGGAGATCGACGTCCCCGAGGTCGCGCGGCGGCTCGCCTACTGCGGGATGGCCGAGCCGGGCGACGAACTCCTGGAGCTCACCCCGCTGGCCCTGTGGGGGCTGCACAGGCTCTACACCGACCTGGGCATCGAGGCGCCCCAGGCGGCCGACCTGGCCCTCGCCGACGCACCCGAGCTCATCGAGGGGCTGCTGTCGGGGATGCCCGCCGAGATGGCCGAGGCCGACATCGAGGGCTGGCTGCGGCACAGGAGCCCGGCGCAGGCGGTCACCGAGCTGCTCGGCTCCGTCTCGGGGGCGCCCTCGGTCGCCAGGGGCATCGCGGTGACGATCGTCGACCGCCTCGGCGCCGACGCGGAGGAGGCGGTACGGGCCTTCCTGGAGGAGCCGGAGCTGCGCCCGCACGCCATCCACTGGCTGACCGCGCGCGGTCTGGCGGCCCCCGCGCTCACCTCGGAGGAGGTGCTCTGGATGAGCGTGGACATGCTCGTCCTGGCCATGCCCTCCGCCGAGGAGGATCCGGAGACGTTCGCCGAGAACATGTCCGCCTCCGGGCCGCCGCAGAGCGTGATCGAGGAGATGTGGCGGGTCGACCACCCCGAGGTCGTCGAGGTTCTTGAGCTGCTCGGACGCTCCCTGAGGGACCACAACGCGGCCAAGGCGGCCCGCAAGGCGGCTTTCAAGGCACGTTCCCGCGCCATCGGCTGAGCCGTGTATGCGTGAGGCGCGAGTGCAGTAAGTTTCACGGGTGGCAAAGAGCGGGAACAGTGGGAACGTCTTCGACATCGGCGAGCTGCGCAGGCTTGTGGACGAGCTGGGAGCGGCACCCCGCGAGCTGCGAACAGCCGTTCTGGAGGAGTCGGTCACGGCTGCGGGCCGTGACTGCCCCCCGCGCGGCGACGCGCTGAGCTTCCCGCCGGTCGACCTCGCCCCGGACGCCGAGCTGGCCGCGTCCGTGCCGCTGGTGCCGCTGGTGCTCGACGCCCAGCGGCTGACCGCCTGGACCGGCACCCGCGCGGTGACCCCCGAGGGACTGCTGCTCGACCCGTTCGCGCCGTGCGCGGAGCTCGGCCTGCCGGGCCCGGCGCGGCTGCACCTGCTCTGGGTGGTCGCGGTCAACACCGGCATGCTGCGCATCTCCCGCGGCCGGGTGGACCCCGGCCCGCTGAAGCTCTCCGCCGACCTGCCGCACCGGGCCGTGCTGGGGTTCTGGGACGGCGTGGTCATGGACGTCCTCGACCGTGCGGACGACGACCTGACCGGGTCTCCCGTGATCGACGATCACCTGGCCGAGATGCTCGCCACGCTGTACGCCGTGCGCGAAGGACTGTCCACCGCGACCCTGGTCAAGGGCATCCTGCAGTCGCACCGGGTGGCCTGCGGGGCCGGTCCCGCCGAGATGAGGACGCTGACCGGCACGCTGCCCGCCCAGCTGGAGTCGGCCCTGTCGCTCCTGGGCTACTGCGGGCTGGTCGAGACCTCGCGGGCGGGCAGGCCCCGGCTGACCCCGCTCGGCATGTGGGCCGTCCGCCAGGACCTCATCAGGGAGGGCCACGACGCGCCGACGGGCGCCGAGGTCGCCGTCTTCACCGACCTCGGCGCGCCCGAGCTGGTCGAGGCGATCGTGAAGGGTTCCGCCGCGCCCAGCGCCGTCACCGTGTGGCTGGAGTCCCGCCACCCCGAGGCCGCCGCGCGCGAGCTGGTCAAGGTCGCGGCCTCGGGCACGGCAGGCCGGCGCGGTGTCGCGGGCGCGATCCTGGAGGAGCTCGGCCCCGAGGCCGAGGCCCCGCTCAGGGAGGCGCTCTCCGAGCCCGCCATGTGGCGCTACGCCGCCTCCTGGCTGCACATCCGCGATCTGCCCGCGCCCGCGCTCACCCCCGCGGACAACACCTGGCTCGCGGTCGACTCGCTCGCCTCGCTGCTGGAGCGGGGCGAGGCCTCCGAGGCGATCTGCGAGTTCGACGCGCTCGAACCCGGAGAGGACCTGGTACGCGTGGTCGAGGAGATGGCCCTGGTGGAGCACCCCGACACGTTCGCCGTCCTCGACCTGCTCGGCTCCAGGCACGGCACCGCCGCGGTGGCCAAGTCGGCCCGCAAGGCCGCCATGAAGGCCCGCTCCCGCTGAGGTGCGCGGGAAGGCCCGGGGGAGGCGGCCGGCGCCCTTAGACTGGGGCGATCCCCTGAAGCGTGAGGAGACCCCTGTTGGCCATTCAGCCGATCCGCCTTTTCGGCGACCCGGTGTTGCGCACTCCGGCCGATCCGGTCAAGGACTTCGACAAGGAGCTGCGCAAGCTCGTCAAGGACCTCACCGACACGATGATGGACGCACCGGGGGCCGGGCTGGCGGCACCCCAGATCGGGGTCGGGCTCCGGGTCTTCACCTACTACGTGGACGATCAGCTCGGGCACCTGATCAACCCCAACCTCGACCTGTCGGACGAGGCGGACGAGGAGGGCGAGGAGGGCTGCCTGTCCTTCCCCGGCCTCTCGTTCCCCACGCCCAGGGCGCTGCGGGCCGTGGCGACCGGTTTCAACATGCACGGCGAGCCGGTGACGCTTGAGGGCACCGATCTGATGGCCCGTTGCTTCCAGCACGAGACCGACCACCTCGACGGCGTGCTGTTCATCGACCGGATGGACGCCAAACAGCGCAAACTCGCGATGAAGGCGATCCGCGAGGCCGACTGGAACGGTCTGGCGGCCCCCGCGTTCAAGTTCTCCCCGCACGCCACCCACGGGAAGGCTCTGTAGGAACCTTGCGCCTGGTCTTCGCCGGAACCCCGGACACAGCCCTGCCCGCGCTGCGGGCTCTGATCGACTCGCCCCGCCATGACGTCGTCGCCGTCGTCACCCGGCCGGACGCCCAGTCGGGCAGGGGCCGCAGGGTCCATCCGAGCCCTGTGGCCGAGCTCGCCGAGGAGGCGGGCATCGAGGTGCTCAGGCCGCAGAAGGCGGGCGACCCGGCCTTCCTCGACCGGCTCACCGAGCTCGCCCCCGACTGCTGCCCGGTGGTCGCCTACGGTGCGCTCCTGCCCCAGGCCGCCCTGGACATTCCCCGGCACGGCTGGGTCAACCTCCACTTCTCGCTGCTGCCGGCCTGGCGCGGCGCGGCGCCGGTGCAGCACGCCGTGCTGCACGGTGACGCGATCACCGGCGCGGCCACCTTCCGGATCGTCAGGGAGCTGGACGCGGGCCCGGTCTACGGCGTGGTCACCGAGGAGATCCGCCCCGCGGACACCAGCGGGGAGCTGCTCGCCCGGCTCGCCGAGTCCGGCGCCGGGCTGCTGACGGCCACCCTCGACGGGATCGAGGACGGCAAGCTGGAGGCGGTGCCGCAGCCCGCGGAGGGGATCAGCCTCGCCCCGAAGATCAGCGTCGACGACGCCAGGGTCGACTGGTCCGCACCCGCGATGCGCGTCGACCGGCTGGTCCGTGCCTGCACCCCCGCCCCGGGCGCGTGGACCGAGTTCCGCGGCCAGCGGGTCAAGCTCGGCCCCCTGCGACCGGTTCCCGACGCCTCGGGCCTGGCCCCCGGCCAGATCGCGGCGTCCAAGAACACCGTCCTGGTCGGCACCGCCACCTACCCGGTCGAGCTGGGCGAGGTGCAGCCGCAGGGCAAGCGCCTGATGAGGGCGGGGGAGTGGGCCCGCGGTGTGCGGCCCACGGACGAGGATCGGCTGGCCTAGAGATCATGAGCAGTGCTGGTGGTGACGGCCGTAACGCCGCACGAGGCGGGCGCGGCCGGGGGGCGACCCCGCGCGGCCATGGAGCGGGCGGGAACCGAGGCAGGGGCAAGGGCACGGCCGGGGCCGGGCGTCCGCCCAAGCCGGTCCGCGACGAGGCGCGCAACACCGCGTACGACCTGATGCGTGCCGTCGACGAGCGGGACGCCTACGCCAACCTGCTGATGCCCGCGCTGCTGCGCGAGCGCCGCCTGTCGGGGCGCGACGCGGGACTGGCCACCGAACTGGCCTACGGCACCCTGCGCGGTCTCGGCACCTACGACGAGATCATCGCGGCCTGCAGCGACCGGGCGCCGGAGGACGTCGACCCGCCGCTGCTCGACGCCGTACGGCTGGGCGTGCACCAGTTGCTCAAGACGCGGGTGCCCCCGCACGCCGCCGTCGGCACCACGGTCGATCTGGTGCGGCTGCGCGTGGGCATCGGCGCCTCGAAGTACGCCAACGCCGTGCTGCGCAAGGTCTCCACCCGGTCGCTGGAGCAGTGGGTCCCGATCGTGGCGCCCGACCCCGCCGACGACCCCGTCGGCCATCTGGCGGTGGCCCACAGCCACCCGAGGTGGATCGTCGAGGCGCTGCGCGACGCCGTGGGCGGCGACTTCGACGAGACGGCCGCCCTGCTCGCCGCCGACAACGAGCGTCCCCGGGTGACCCTGGTCGCCCGTCCGGGCCGCTCGTCGGTCGCGGAGCTCCTCGACGCGGGCGCCGAGCCCGCCGGATACTCCCCGTACGCGGCCTACCTGCCCGAGGGCGACCCCGGGGCGATCCTCGCCGTGGCCGAGTCGCGGGCCGCCGTCCAGGACGAGGCCAGCCAGCTCGTCGCGCTGGCCCTGACCCGGGTCCCGGTGGAGGGCGCCGACTCGCGCTGGCTCGACCTGTGCGCGGGCCCCGGCGGCAAGGCCGGCCTGCTCGACGCCATCGCGACCCACGGTGACGAGGCGGGCCTCGCGGCGGGCGCCGGGTCGGCGGCCTTCCCCGGTGGGGCGCGCCTGCTCGCCGCCGAGCTGCAGTACCACCGGGCGCGGCTGGTGTGGCAGACGACCCGGCAGGCCGCGGTGATCACCGCGAACGGCACCGTGCCCGCCTGGCGGCCCGGAGTCTTCGACCGGGTCATGCTGGATGCCCCCTGCACCGGCCTGGGCGCGCTGCGCCGCCGCCCCGAGGCCCGCTGGCGCCGTGATCCCCGGAGCCTTCCCGAGCTGGGCAGGCTCCAGCGTGACCTGCTCGCCTCGGCGATCGAGGCGGTCCGTCCCGGCGGCGTCGTCGGGTACGTGACCTGCTCGCCGCACCTGGCCGAGACCGACGTCGTAGTCGGCGACGCCCTGCGCCGCCGCGACGACGTCGAGGCGCTGGACGCCCGTGCCTACCTCCCCGAGGTCGAGGGGTTGGGCGAGGGGCCGTACGCGCGGTTCTGGCCGCACCGGCACGGCACCGACGCCATGTTCCTGGCCCTGCTGCGCCGCCGCTGATCGGCCCCGGAGCCGTCATCGCAGGTCAGGGCATATATGGATGCCGCACGCCGTTCGACTGGGCATAACTGCTTCCAAGAGGACGCGGGGGTGGCGAAATGTGTGGAATCTGTGGATGGGTGGACTTCGAGGGCGATGTCCGGCAGTCACCGGACATCGCGAAGGCCATGATCGACACCATGGCCTGCCGCGGGCCCGACGACGCGGGGATCTGGCTCGCCCCGCACGTCGCGATAGGCCATCGGCGGCTGGCCGTCATCGACATCGAGGGCGGCCGCCAGCCGATGGTCGTCGCGGAGGAGGGGCTGCCGCTTGCGGTCCTCACCTACAGCGGCGAGATCTACAACTTCGTCGAGTTACGCGCCGAACTGGCCGCCCACGGCCATCGCTTCCAGACCCGGAGCGACACCGAGGTCGTGCTGCGGGCCTACCTCGAATGGGGGGAGGATCTCGCCGACCGGCTGAACGGCATGTTCGCCTTCGCGATCTGGGACACCCGCCGCGAGGAGCTGCTGCTCGTCCGCGACCGGATGGGTGTCAAGCCGCTGTACTACTACCCCACCGCGCACGGCGTGCTGTTCGGCTCCGAGCCCAAGGCGATCCTCGCCAACCCGCTCGCCGGGACGCCCACCGTCGACGCCGACGGGCTGCGCGAGCTGATCGCCTTCGTCAAGACCCCCGAGCACGCCGTCTACCAGGGCATGTACGAGGTTCGCCCCGGCCAGGCGATCCGGGTGACCCGCGAGTTCCTGTGCCGGCGCCGCTACTGGCAGCTGCACTCCCACGAGCACGTCGACGACCTCGCCACCACGGTCGCGGGCGTACGCGACCTGCTGGACGACATCGTCGGCCGCCAGCTCGTCGCCGACGTGCCGCTCTGCGCCCTGCTCTCCGGCGGTCTCGACTCCAGCGCCGTCACGGCACTCGCCGCGCTGGGGCTTCGGGAGCGGGGGGAGGGGAGGGTCCGGTCGTTCTCCGTCGACTTCGCCGGATACACCGAGAACTTCCAGCCCGACGAGATGCGCGACACCCCCGACACGCCGTACGCGCACGAGGTCGTGCGGCACGTCGACGCCGACCACACCGACATCGTCCTGGACTCCGCCGACCTCATGGACCCGGCGGTGCGCGGCGCGGTCCTGCGGGCGCGGGATCTGCCGATCGGCGTCGGTGACATGGACACCTCCCTCTACCTGCTGTTCCGCGCCATCCGGGAGCACTCCACCGTGGCGCTGTCCGGGGAGTCGGCCGACGAGGTCTTCGGCGGCTACCGGTGGTTCCACGATCCGGAGGCGGTCGCCGCCGACACCTTCCCCTGGCTGGTCTCCCCGGGGATGGCGCGGTTCGGCGGGCTGGGGGCGCTCCTCGACGAGGACCTGATGCGCAAGCTGGACATCCCCGCCTACCGCGCGGACAGCTACCGGCACGCGCTGGACGAGGTGCCCCGGCTACCGGGTGAGGAGGGGCTGGAACGGCGGATGCGGGAGATCTCCTACCTGAACCTCACCCGGTTCGTGCAGATCCTGCTGGACCGCAAGGACCGGATGAGCATGGCCGTCGGGCTGGAGGTCCGGGTGCCGTTCTGCGACCACCGGCTGGTGGAGTACGTCTTCAACGCCCCCTGGTCGATGAAGACCTTCGACGGACGGGAGAAGAGCCTGCTCCGCGCCGCCACGGCGGACATCCTGCCGCCCTCGGTCGTCCACCGCCACAAGAGCCCCTACCCCTCGACGCAGGACCCCTCCTACACCGAGGCCGTCCGCGCGGAGGCGGCCCGGCTGCTCGGCCGCGGGGACATCGCGGCCGAGCCGCTGATCGACAGGGAGAAGGTACGGGCGGTGATCGACCGGCCGGAGACGGACGGCGGCCCGGCGGGAGGCCGGGCGGCGCTGGAGGGGTTGCTGCAGTTCAACGCCTGGCTGGAGAGGTACCACGTCCGGGTCAACCTCTGATCCGAGATCCCGTCCCCTCAGCGCCGCCGGGGCACGTAGCAGAGCTTCACCCCGTCCTGGCCCGCTGAGGAGCTCCAGGCCAGGTTGGTCGAGATCACGCCGTAGAGGTCCATCACGCTCGCGGCGGGTACGGCGAGGAGGGCGACGATGGCGATCAGCGGGAGGAGAATCGAACGCAGGGAGCGGGGGCGAAAGGACATCGCTATCCGATTCCGATAAAGACTGAGAAGTCGGTCGGAGCGGAAGCCCCCGGACCTCGCGCACCGTCTCGTTCAGTAATCCAGATGATTCCGGAAGGAAATTACTCCGGCAATCCCTCGTGTGCCAGGAGAGTTATGAGTTCGCGTCTTTTGACATTCCCTGCCGTCTCCGAGTTCGGTGCGGGAGGCTCGGTAGTGCGAGCGGTATATCCGATATGTCATGTTTTATGTGGTGCGCGCCGTGTGTCGGATGATATGTGACGCGGGTCACGTGGTGGACGGCGGGTGACGGAGGGCAGGGCGCCGCCTCATAGAATCGGCCAATTATGGCCGTACAGATCTCGCCCAGCATCCTGTCCGCTGACTTCGCCCGCCTCGCCGAGGCGGCCGAGGCGGTCCCCAACGCCGACTGGCTGCACGTGGATGTCATGGACAACCACTTCGTCCCCAACCTGACCCTCGGGCTGCCGGTGGTCGAGTCCCTGCTCAAGGCGACCTCGATGCCGCTCGACTGCCACCTCATGATCGAGGACCCGGACCGCTGGGCCCCGTCCTACGCCGAGGCCGGAGCCCAGAGCGTGACCATCCACGTGGAGGCGGCCAAGGCCCCGGTGCGTACGCTGCGCCAGATCCGCAGCGCCGGCGCCCGCGCCGGCCTGGCGCTGAACCCCGCCACCCCCGTCGAGCCGTACGAGGACCTGCTCGACGAGCTCGACATGCTGCTGCTGATGACCGTCGATCCCGGTTTCGGCGGGCAGAAGTTCCTCGACATGGTGCTGCCCAAGATCCGCCGGGCCCGCGAGCTGATCGACCGCTGCGGCGGGCAGGTCTGGCTCCAGGTGGACGGCGGCGTCTCCGACACGACGATCGAGCGCTGCGCGGAGGCGGGCGCCGACGTCTTCGTGGCGGGCAACGCCGTCTACGGCGCCGAGGACCCGGCCCGCGCGGTCGACGGTCTGCGCGCCCTGGCCACTCGCGGCTGACCGGTCCCGTCCAGGAGGCGTCCGGGAGGACCGGACCGCCAGGCGGACAGCCGAACGGCGGAGGGCGGACCCGGGATGGGTCCGCCCTCCGCCGTTCTCTCACCGGGGATCACCGGTCGCGAGGACCGGCGACGGCCGGTGTCAGGTCTGCAGCGCCGGGTCCAGCACCACGTCCTGGCCGTGCACGGTCGGCTCCTCGGGGAAGTGGCAGGCGGTCAGGTGACCTTCCCTGTTGCCCTCCAGCCTGAGCAGCGGAGGCTCCTCGGTGGCGCACTTGTCCTGGGCCTTCCAGCAGCGGGTGCGGAAGCGGCAGCCGGACGGCGGGTTGATGGGGGAGGGCACGTCCCCCGCCAGGCGGATGCGCTCGCGCGGCTCGTCGTCCTCCTGCACCTCGGGCACCGCCGACAGCAGCGCGTGGGTGTAGGGGTGGCGGGGGCGCTCGTACAGGGAGGCGCGGTCGGCGACCTCGACGATCTTGCCGAGGTACATGACCGCGACCCGCTGGGAGAAGTGCCTGACGATCGCCAGGTCGTGCGCGATGAACAGGAACGCGATCCCCATGTCCCGCTGGAGCTGCTGGAGCAGGTTGACCACCTGCGCCTGGATGGAGACGTCGAGGGCCGAGACCGGCTCGTCCGCGATGATCAGCTTGGGGTTGAGGGAGAGCGCGCGGGCCACCCCGATCCGCTGCCGCTGGCCGCCGGAGAACTCGTGCGGGAAGCGGTTGTAGTGCTCGGGGTTGAGCCCGACGATCTCCAGGAGCTCCTGGATCCGCTTGGTCCTGCCGCCCGGCGGGTTGATCCCGTTGATCTCCATCGGGCCGCCGATGATGGTGCCCACGGTGTGCCGGGGGTTGAGCGACGAGTACGGGTCCTGGAAGATCATCTGGATCTCGGCCCGGATCGGCTTCAGCTCCTTGCGACTGGCGTGGCCGATCTCGCGTCCGGCGTAGCGGATGCCGCCCGCGGTCGGTTCGAGCAGCCGGGCCGCCAGCCGCCCGGCGGTGGACTTGCCGCAGCCGGACTCGCCGACCAGGCCGAGCGTCTCACCGGCGTGCACGGTCAGGTCGATGCCGTCCACCGCGTGGACCCGGCCGACCTGCCGTTTGAAGATGAGGCCGCCCATCACCGGGAAGTGCTTCTTCAGACCGGACAGCTCCAGCAGCGGCTCGGAGGTCGTCTCGCTCACTTGTGGATCTCCCGCTTCTGGGCCAGGGTCAGGTAGCACGCGTCGCCGTGGCCGCGGTGCGGGGACAGCTCGGGCCGCTCCGAGCGGCACAGCTCGGGCCCCGCCACCTCCATGAAGTCGCACCGCGGGTGGAAGGGGCAGCCGGACGGGACGTTGATCAGGCTCGGCGGGGTGCCGCGGACCGGCCGGAGCTGCACGTCCACCGGTGCGCTCAGCTTGGGCATGGAGGCCAGCAGGCCCCAGGTGTAGGGGTGGCGGGGTTCGCGGAGGACCTCCTTGACGGTCCCGCGCTCCACCGCGCGCCCGGCGTACATCACCAGCACCTCGTGCGCGGTGTTGGCGACCACGCCGAGATCGTGGGTGATCAGGATGATCGAGGTGCCCATCTGGTCCTGGAGCTCCTTGAGCAGGTCCAGGATCTGGGCCTGCACCGTCACGTCCAGTGCGGTGGTGGGCTCGTCGGCGATCAGCAGGTCGGGGTCGCAGACCAGCGCCATCGCGATCATCGCGCGCTGCCGCATGCCGCCGGAGAACTGGTGGGGATAGTCGTCCACCCTGGTCTTCGGCTGTGGGATGCCGACCCGGGTCAGCATCTCGATCGCACGGGCCCTGGCCTCGGCGCGGCTCGCGCCGGTGTGCTTGCGGTAGACCTCGGAGATCTGCTTGCCGATGGTGTGGTACGGGGAGAGCGAGGTCAGCGGGTCCTGGAAGATCATCGCGACCTTGTTGCCGCGCAGTTTCTCCATGGTGGACCGGGAGGCGCCGATCAGCTCCTCGCCGTCCAGCCGGATCTCCCCGTTGATCGTGGTGGTCTCCGGGTTGTGCAGGCCGAGCACCGTCAGGTTGGTCACCGACTTGCCGGACCCGGACTCGCCGACGATGCCCAGCGTGGTGCCCTTCTCCACGTCGAAGGAGAGCCCGTCCACCGCGTGGACGACGCCGTCCTCGGTGTGGAAGTCGACGGTCAGGTCACGGACCGAGAGGAAGGGAGTTGACACTTTCTTCAGAACTCCTAGCTCAGCCGGACACGAGGGTCGATGAAGGCGTACAGGATGTCGACGACGATGTTGAAGAAGACGATCGCCCCGGCCGCCACGAGCACCGTGCCCATCAGCATGGGCAGGTCGGAGGTGTCGACGGCCTTGATGGAGAGTCGCCCGAGTCCCTGCAGCCCGAAGGTGGTCTCGGTGATGATCGCACCGCCGATCAGCGTGCCGAGGTCCACGCCGAAGATCGTGATGATGGGTGTCAGGGTGCCGCGCAGGGCGAATCTCATCACCACGCTCCGCCCGGACATGCCCTTGGCCCGCGCGGTGCGGACGTAGTCCTCACTGAGCTGTTCCACCATCGTCGAGCGCGTCATACGGGTGTAGTTGGCGGTGAAGATGATCGCCAGCACCACCCAGGGCAGCGCCAGCCCGCTCGCCCAGGCGATGGGGTTCTCGGTGAACGGCAGGTACTGGGGCCGTTCGAGGATCTGGTTCTTGTAGACGAGGAAGTAGAGCGCGAGCGTGCCGATGAAGTAGATCTGCACGGAGGCGCCGATCAGGGACGACACGCTGGCGATCTTGTCCAGCGGCTTGCCCTGGCGCAGGGCCGCGACGATGCCGGTCGCCATGCCGAAGACGAGGAAGACGACCGCCGCGCCGATGGTGAGGGAGACGGTGACCGGCAGCCGGTCCAGGATCGTCTCGAACACCGGCTCGCGGTTGACGAACGAGTAGCCGAGGCAGGGGGCCGGGCAGTGGCCCAGGCTCTCGTAGTCGCGGCCGACGAAGATGCCGGCCAGCCAGGCCACGAACTGGGCGAACAGGGGCTGGTCCAGTCCCAGGTTGTGCCGCGCCTGCTCCAGGAGGTCGGGCGGGCAGACCTTGCCGCAGGCGAGCCTCGCCGGGTCGGCGGGCACGGCGAAGAAGAGGAAGAACGTGACCGCGGCGATGATCAGAAGCGTGACCGCGGCGCCGAGCGTGCGGCGAGTGATGAATGGAAGCATTGCCTGTTTCCCGAGGTGGCTGGGACCGCTGCTGGGGCCTGACGGCCCCTTGGCCGTGACCTCGCGGGGAACGGTGTCGTCCTCCGCGAGGCCACGGCCGCCGGTGTCTCCTAAGGCTTCGTGGGCGTTACTGCTTCACGAAGATTCTGTTCGGCTGGACGGTCCACGACTGCGGGTCGATCTCCGCGCCGCCGATCTTGGAGCCGTGCAGGGTGTTGGCGATCCGGTTCTCGGCGACGACCAGCGGGGTGATCGTCTCCTGGATCTCCTTGTCCAGCGCCATCCACGCGGCGTTCTGCGCGTCGATGTCGGTCATCGCGGTGATCTCGTCCATCTTCTTGGTGAGCGCCTCGTCCTTCAGGTGCGAGTAGTTCGGCGCACCGTCGGCGATCGGGCCGAAGATGACGGGCAAGACCGTCGAGCCGGACGGCCAGTCGGCGCCCCAGCCGCCCCAGTACAGGTCGAACTCGTTCTTCGTCAGGCCGATGGAGTCGTAGTAGGTCTTGCGGTCCAGCGGCTTGGCCACGACCTTGATGCCGGCCTTCTCCAGGGCGCTCTTGATCACGACGGTGACCTGCTCCTGGACCGGCGTCTGGTTGTAGGCGTAGACGATGGTCGGCGTCGGGTTGCTCGACTCGGCCAGCAGCTGCTTGGCCTTCTCGATGTCACCCTCGGGCTTGGTCGTCTTGTCGAACAGGTCGTAGGGCTGGTAGCCGACCGTGGTGTTCTCGTTGAGGATGGTGGTCGGCAGCGCCGCGGCGGCCGGACCGCCCATGGTCTGCTGGATCTGCTTGGAGGGCCACGCGTAGTTGATGGCCTGGCGGATCTTCTGGTCCTTCATCCGGTCAAGGTTGAAGTAGTAGTAGTTCCCGTACGGCGAGGGGCTCTTCATCAGGCGGGGCGCCAGCGCCGGGTCGCCGAGCACCTGCTGCAGCCGCTCCGGGGGAACGGTCGCGTAGAAGGTGAAGGCGGTCTGGTCCGGGCCCGCGTCCGCCATCAGCCGGTCGGTGATCTGCAGGGGCTCCTGGCCGAACTCCAGACGCCACTTGTCGGGGTAGGCGCCGCGGATCGGGTCGGTGGCCGCGTCCCAGTGCGGGTTGCGCTCAAGGTCGATGGACTTGTCGACCACGTGGTTCTTGATGATGTACGGGCCGCTGGAGACAGGGGCCTTGTCGTACTTCTCCTTGGTGTCCTTGGCCTTGGGCACGATGCCGTAGCCGCCCATGGCGAAGGCGTAGTTGGCGTCGGCGTGCGGCGTCTTGAACTTGTAGACGATCGTCTTGTCGTCCGGCGTCTCGATGCTGTCCAGGCGCTTGCCGTCATAGGGGCCCTGGTAGGCCTTCTTGTGGTCGACCTCGGTCAGCCACTGCTGGATGTAGGTCGGGCCCTGGGTGATGAAGGACGCGAACGTCCGCTCCATGCTCCACTTCACGTCCTCGGACGTGATGGGCGTGCCGTCCTCCCACTTCACCCCGTCCTTGAGGGTGAAGGTCCAGGTCTTGCCGCCGTCGGAGGGGGTGCCGGTGTCGGTGGCCAGGTCGCCGACCAGCTTGTACTCGCTCTTGTCGGTGCGCTTGTAGCCGGTCAGGGTACGCGCGATCAGGAGGGAGAAGTTCGTCTCGGTGTTGACGTAGAGCTGGCCCGGGTCGAGGTGGGAGAAGTCGTCCCGGTCGATCATCGTGACGGTGCCGCCCTTGACGACGCCCTCCGGCTCGATGGCGGGGCCCTTGGAGTCCTCCGCGGTGCCGACCGTGATGGTCGGCGCCTTGTAGGAGGCCTCCGCGGCGGGGGCAGAGGCGCCGGCGGAGCCGCTGGGAGCGGCGGGGGCGCCCTGGTTGCCCTCGGCGCACGCGCTGGTAAGTGCGAGCGCGCCTATGGCGAGTACGGCCATCGCTGACCGCGTACGGACTTTCATCTCTCTCCTATTCAGGTCTAACGCTTGAGCTTGGGGTCGAAGGCGTCGCGGACCGAGTCGCCGAGAAGGTTGAAGGCGATCACGAAGATCAGCAGAGCCGCGCCGGGGAAGATCAGGTAGGTGATGTCGTTCTGGTAGACCTCGGTGCCCCGCAGGAACATCCGGCCCCAGTCGGGGATGGGCTCGATCATGCCGACGCCCAGGAAGGACAGGGCCGCCTCGGCGGTCACCATCGCGGGCAGCAGCAGTGTCGACTGGATCAGGATCGGCGTCCACAGGTTGGGCAGCAGCTCCTTGAAGATGATCCGGGCGGGGGAGGCGCCGGTCACCTTGGCGGCCTCGACGAACTCCCGCTCGCGCATGGAGAGCACCTGGCCGCGCAGCAGCCGGGCGATGCCGGCCCAGCCGAAGGCCGTCAGCAGGGTGATGAGCGTCACCGCCCGCAGCCAGACCGGGGTCTCCTCGTCGGGGCTGACGAAGAGGTTCTCCACCACCGGCATGAACGCGATGATGAACAGGGTCGAGGGGAACGACAGGACGATGTCGATCAGGCGGCCGATGAAGTAGTCGGTTCTGCCGCCGGTGTATCCGGCGACGATGCCCATGACGATGCCGATCATCGTGATGAGGACCGTCGCGGTCATGGCGATCAGCAGCGAGGTCCTGATCCCGTAGACGAGCTGCATGAACACGTCCCGGCCCAGGCCCGGCTCGATGCCGAACCAGAAGTCCGAGCTCATGCCGCCGTTGGGCAGCACCGGGTAGCCGAAGTCGTTCAGCAGTCCCGGGGTGTCCTGGCCGTAGAGGGTGGAGTGGTCCTTGCCGTAGAGCCAGGAGATGACCGGCGCGAGGATCGCGACGAGGAAGAAGAAGATCACCACGCCGGCCGAGGCGATGCCGGTGGGGTCGCGGCGGAAGCGCAGCCACATCAACTGGCCGGGGGAACGGCCTACCGTCTCCGGTGTCTTCACCGCGGGGGGTTCCCCGGTGGTGGACGCGGCTGGTGCAGGGATGGTCATCGTGCGGGCGCTCCCAACGAGCATGGCTGAGCCTGATCCTTGGAACCATCGCAAAACAGTCAAGGTCAAATCAATGGTCTGCTCCTTACTCATTTTATTGTTGTGTAATTTCCACCTGTTCGTAGCTTCAATTCCGTTGACGCGGCGGGGGGGTGGGGTGAAAGAATCGAGGCACTTAAAAGCTGCTTTTCACGGATCTGTGACACTTTGATGACCTGGCCGTGACACCCTCGTCTGGATCCCGTTCCGCTTGTGTCACAGACCCGGGACATGTGTGCCCAGACCCCCTCCGGTAGCGTAATTAACCACTTACGAGGGAGGCGGCGCATGGATCACGGGTTGTTCGGACCGGATTCGGTGACCTGGAAGGTGATGGGCGAGCCGATCCTGCTCGTCGGAGGCTTCAGGGCGCTGCTCATGCAGGGCCTGCACCCCCGGGCGATGCGCGGGGTCGCGCAGAACTCGGCGCTCATGGACCCCGCGGAGGCCTGGTCCCGCTTCGCGCGCACCACCGAGTTCGTCCGGGTGCGCACCTACGGTACGACCGAGGAGGTCGCCCGCGCGGGGGCCAGGGTCAGGAAGATCCACGCGAGACTCACCGCCCTCGATCCCGACACCGGCGAGCGGTTCCGTCTCGACGACCCCGCCGCGCTGCTCTGGGTCCATGTCGGCGAGGTCGACTCCTACCTGTCGGTCGCCCGGCGGGCCGGAGTGGGGCTGAGCGGTGAGGAGGCCGACAGGTTCGTCGCGGAGTGGCGCCGTGCGGCCGAGGTCGTCGGCCTGCGCCCCGAGGACGTGCCCGGCTCGGTCGGCGAGCTGGACGACTACATCCGGGCCTGCCGTCCGGGTCTCTACTTCGCGCCCGAGGTGCCCCATCCGCTCAGGCAGTCGCTCAACGCGCCGCTCCCGGCGCGCCTGACCCCGCTCAAGCCGGTGTTCCCCATGGTCACCCTGCTCGCCTTCGCGACCCTGCCGCGCTGGGCCCGCAGGCTCTACGGGCTGCCCGCGACCCCGCTGGGGGACCTGTGGGCGACGGCCTCCCTACGGGCGCTGCACACCGGCATCGGTCTGGTGCCCGCTCCGGTGCGCTACTCCCCGGACGCGCGACGGGCTCGGAAGGTGATCGCCGAGCACGCCGCGTGATTTGACCAAGCGCTCGCTTGGTCCATATGCTGGAGGGGTGTGCGGTGCGGTTTGCCGGACATGGCACACTGGTGTACGGGAAGCGGGCCGCCTGCGGCGCGCTTTCCGAAGCAAGGCAGAGCAGCGTGCTCCGGGGTCGGTGAAATTCCGAGCCGGCGGTTACAGTCCGCGACCCGGTCGAATCCATCGACCGGTTGACCTGGTGAAACTCCAGGACCGACGGTTAGAGTCCGGATGGGAGGAAGCGCGCGAGCGGAGAGTGCCCTTTGGGGTCCTCCGCTGACCGGGTGTACGCACCCATCGAATTCCCCGGGGCCCGCCGTGGCAGACAGCTACTGGCGAGTAGGAGACCTCGGGTGACTGATCGGACGCGGACGCGCCCAGTGGCCGGGCCCGCCCCCCACGGGCATGGCGCCGCCGGCCCCCACCATTCCCTGACCGGGCACACCGGCTTATCCCGCTCTCCGAGCGCATGCCCCGCCGGCCCCCACGCGGCTTCCCGCCCTTCGGCGACGTTCCGCCTCCGGCCCCGCGACACCTCGGCCGCCCGCCTTCGCGCGATCCCCTGCAAGGAGATGTGAATGTTCACCGGAATCGTCGAAGAACTGGGTGAGATCGCCGGGATCGAGCAGCTGAGCGACGCGGCCAGGCTGTCCATCCGGGGCAGGACGGTCACCTCGGACGCCGGGCACGGCGACTCGATCGCCGTCAACGGCGTCTGCCTGACCGTGGTGGACGTGGCCGGTGAGGTGTTCACCGCCGACGTGATGAAGGAGACCCTCGACCGCAGCTCCCTCGGCGCGCTGAGGCCCGGCTCCCCGGTCAACCTGGAGCGCGCGGTCCGCGCCGACCAGCGACTGGGCGGCCACATCGTGCAGGGTCACGTGGACGGGACGGGCGTCCTGCTGTCGCGGGAGCCCGGCGAGCACTGGGAGGTCGTCCGCATCTCCCTCCCGTCCGACCTCGACCGCTACGTGGTCGAGAAGGGGTCGATCACGGTCGACGGCATCAGCCTGACCGTGGTGAGCGTCGGCTCCGGCGGCTTCGCCGTCAGCCTCATCCCCACCACTCTGCGCCTGACCACCCTCGGTGCCAAGCAGCCCGGAGACCCGGTGAACCTCGAGGTCGACGTGATCGCCAAGCACGTCGAGAAGCTCGTCGGCGCGTACGCCCCCGCGAGCACGGACGGCCAGGCCGGCAGGGGGGACAAGCGGTGAACCGGGCGGAAGCGGGATTCGAGGCCCCCGTGCCGGTCCCGGTCGGATTCGTCAACTGGCTCAAGGAGCACAGGTCGCGGACCGTGCTCGTCCCCGAGGAGGCCGTGTGATCAAGCTGGACCCGATCGAACGCGCGATCGCCGACACCCGCGAGGGCAAGGCGGTCGTGGTCGTCGACGACGAGAACCGGGAGAACGAGGGCGACATCATCTTCGCCGCGTCCAAGGCCACGCCGGAACTGCTGGCCTTCACCATCCGGCACAGCAGCGGCGTGGTCTGCGTGCCGATGCGCGGTGAGGACCTCGACCGGCTCGGCCTGCCGCTGATGGTGCACGACAACAGGGAACGCCTGCGCACCGCGTACACGATCAGCGTGGACGCCAGGGACGGGGTGAGCACCGGGATCTCCGCCGCCGACCGGGCCCGCACGATCCGTCTCCTGGCCGACTCCGCGACCGACCCGTCCGAGCTGGTACGGCCGGGTCACGTCTTCCCGCTCCGTTACCGGGAGGGCGGTGTCCTGGTCAGGCGCGGCCACACCGAGGCGGCCGTGGACCTGGCCAGGCTCGCCGGGCTGAGCGAGTCCGGCGTGCTCGCCGAGGTCGTCAACGACGACGGGACCATGATGCGACTGCCGGAGCTGCGCCGCTTCTGCGACGAGCACGACCTGGCGCTCGTCTCGATCGAGCAGCTGGTGGAGTTCCGGCGCAGGACCGAGCGGATGGTGACCAGGGTCGCCGAGACCCTGCTGCCGAACAGGTTCGGCGTGTGGCGGGCCTACGGCTTCGCGAGCTCGGTGGACGGCGGCGAGCATCTGGCCCTGGTCTTCGGCGACATCGAGGACGGCGAGAACGTCATGGTCAGGGCGCACTCCGAGTGCCTGACCGGCGACGTGCTCGGGTCGCTGCGGTGCGACTGCGGGGTGCAGCTGGAACACGCGATGTCCCGGATCGCCGCCGAGGGCCGAGGCGTGATCGTCTACCTGCGCGGGCACGAGGGACGCGGCATCGGGCTGCTGGCCAAGCTGCGGGCGTACAGCCTTCAGGACGCCGGCAGCGACACGGTCGACGCCAACCTGGAGCTCGGACTGCCGGTGGACGCGCGGGAGTTCTCCAACGCCGGGCAGATCCTCGCGGACCTGGGGGTGAAGTCGATCCGGCTGCTGACCAACAACCCGGCCAAACTGCGCGGCATGGACGGCTACGGCATCAAGGTGATCGGCCGCGAGCCCATGCCGGTGGCGATGAACCCGTACAACGAGAAGTACCTGTCGGTCAAGCGCGACCGCCTTGGTCACGACATCCCCCAGGAGCGCGAATGAGCGAGCGTGGCAGGAGAGCCGGTACGGACGGGGTGTTCGCGAACGCGAACCGCGAGCGGAGTGAGTTGATCAGATGAGCGGGACAGGACGGCCGGTGGTGTCGGCCGTGGACGCGCGGGGGCTGACCGTCGGCATCGTGGCCGCCCGGTGGCACGAGGAGATCACCGATCAGCTCGTGGCGCGGGCCGTACGGGCGGGGGAGGACAGTGGTGCGGCGGTGACCGTGGTCCGGGTGGCCGGCTCGCTGGAGATCCCGGTCGTGGTGCAGGCCCTGGCCAGGCGCTGCGACGCGGTCGTCGCCCTCGGAGCCGTGATCCGCGGGGAGACCGCCCACTTCGACTACGTCTGCGACTCCGTCACCGCGGGCCTGACCCGGATCTCCCTCGACGAGCAGGTCCCGGTCGGCAACGGAGTGCTGACCTGCGAATCCCTCGACCAGGCCGTGGACAGGTCGGGGGTGCCGGGCAGTCACGAGGACAAGGGCTACGAGGCCACCGTCGCGGCGCTGGAGGCGGCGCTGCTGCTGCGCGAACTCCGCTCCTAGAGCACCGCCGACGCACCCCGCCGCGCCGTGTGATCGGTGCGGCGGGGACGTGCGATAGGTTGCCATCGGCACCATGACCAGCCGTCGCAGCCGTTTTGATCGGTGGTTTCCCGAAGGATCGTGATCTGAGAGTGAGCCCGGAGAGCGTCTCCCCGCCCCCGTTGCCCGTCGTCTGGCGGCCCAAGAACGGGCGGATCGTGGCCTACGGCTTCGCGGGCGTGATCACGCTCGGCGCCATCCTGATGGCGATCTTCCTGCCGGCGCCGTTCACGCTGGCCGACAGGATCGGGATGCTCGTGCTGGGCCTCCTGATCGCCGGGGCCCTCCACCTGCTGGGGCGGTGCCGGGTGGAGGCCGACGAGCGGGGGATCACCGTCGTCAACCCGCTGAGGGTGCGCCGTTACGAGTGGGCCGAGGTGCTCGGGGTCACCCTGACCGCCCACGAGCCCTGGGCGAAGATCGACTTCGCCGACGGGATCACGGTCGGCGCCATGGGCCTGCAGGGGTCGGAGAAGAAACGCACGATGCGCCAGGTCCACGAGCTCGCCGCCCTCATCAGGGAGCGCGGCGAGGCGGACGAGGCCCGCTGAACCGCCGGCGGGCCGCCACCGCCTGAACGCGCCGGGTCCGGCGAGCCCCGTGGGGCCACTGTGGGGCCACTGCGGAACCCCGCGAGGCCGGGGTTCTCGGTGCTCAGGTCTCCTCGGCGAACCGCTCGGTCTTGTCGGTGTCGCCGGCCACGAGCAGGATGTCACCGCTCTGCACCACCGTCTCCGAGGTGGCGTAGGTGAACCCGCCGCCGGGCTTCTTGATGCCGACCACGGTGACCCCGTACTCGCTGCGGATGCCCAGCCGGCCCAGGCTCTTGCCGTCCGCCCAGCCGGGCGCCATGGTCTTGATCAGGGCGTAGCCCTCGTCGACCTCCAGATAGTCGAGCATCCGCCCGATGACCAGGTGCGCGACCCGCTCGCCCATGTCGTGTTCCGGCTGCACCACGCGGTGCGCGCCGACCCGCTGCAGGATCCGGCTGTGCTGCAGACTGATCGACTTGGCCCAGATGTCCGCCACCCCCAGGTCGGTCAGGATCGAGGTGGTCAGGATGCTCGCCTCGATGTCGGTGCCGATGCCGACCACGGCCCGGCCGAACTCCGCGATGCCGAGCTGCCGGAGGGCGTCCGGGTCCGTGGAGTCCGCGCACACCACGTGGGTGAGCCTGCCGGAGAAGTGCTGGACGTTCTTGGAGTCGTTGTCCACGCCGAGCACCTCGACGTCGCGGCTCACCAGCTCCGCCGCCAGAGCGCCGCCGAACCGCCCGAGACCGATGACCACGACCGCGTCGCCGCGGTTCTTCTTGTCAACCAACGAGGGGACGCTCCTCTGGATATCGGAACCGACGGGTCTGGACGTGCAGCGCCAGCGCGGCGCCCAGGGTCACCGGGCCGAGCCGCCCGACGAACATCAGGACGGTCAGGATCAGGTGCCCCGCGGTGCCGACGTCGGCGGTGATCCCCGTCGACAGCCCGACCGTGCCGAAGGCGGAGATCACCTCGAACAGTACGCGGTCGAGCTTGAAGGGGGTCGCCGTCATCATCGCGAACGTTCCCACCGCGACCGACGCCACACTCAGCAGCGCGATCGTCAGGGCCTGGCGCTGGAGCTGCTCGGGGACGCGGCGGCGGCTCGCCGAGACGTCGGGCTCGCCGCGCAGCTCGGCGAGGATCACGAAGCCCAGGAGTGCGAACGTCGTCACCTTGATGCCGCCCGCGGTGCCCGCGCTACCCGCGCCGATGAACATCAGCACGTCGCTGACCAGCCAGGAGTTCTCACTCATCTGGGAGGTGTCGACGGAGTTCAGGCCGCCGCTGCGGGTCATCGTGCTGTGGAAGAACCCGGCCATGATCCGTAGTCCCGGGGAGAGACCGCCCATCGTGCCGGGGTTGTTCCATTCGATGACGGTGATGGCCAGCGTCCCGCCGAGCAGCAGCACCGCGGTCATCCACAGTGTGATCTTGGCGTGCAGCGTCCAGCGCGACGGGCGACGCCAGTTCTCCCTCAGGACGGCGTAGACCGGGAAGCCGAGACCTCCGGCGATCACCGCCAGCGCGAGCGGGAGGCAGATCCACGGGTCGGTGACGAACCCCATGACGCTGTCCGACCAGAGGGCGAACCCGGCATTGGTGAATGACGAGATTGCATGAAAAATCCCGTAATAGACGGCGCGGCCGACCGGCTCCCCGTACCCGATCACGAAGCGGGTGGCGAGCGCCGCGGCGGTCAGCACCTCGGCGACCAGCGTGATCTTGGCGACTCCCACGATCAGCCGTCGCACGTCGCCGGCCCCGAGGGTCTTGGTCTCGGCCTGGGTGTTCAGGCGGGCGCGCAGGCCGAGCTTGCCGGAGACGAGCACGGCCAGGATCGAGGAGAGCGTCATGATCCCGAAGCCGCCGATCTGCATCAGCACCATGAGCACGATCTCGCCGAAGAGCGACCAGTGCGCCGCGGTGTCGTGCATGGCCAGCCCGGTCACGCAGACCGCGGAGGTGGCGGTGAACAGGGCCGACGTCCACGAGGCATGCTGACCCTCCTCGACCGCCACCGGCAGCGACAGCAGCCCCGTACCGGTGAGGACCACGGCCAGGAACGCCACCACGACGACTCTGGACGGGGTGTTGATCTGGCCGAGGAGGTTCTTCACAGGGGGTGAGGATACTTCTTCGAGGGGCGGCGGTAGACCTGTCCGCCCTCGATACCCGACGCCGTCTCGCCGGACCGGTTCCTCCCGGTGCAGCGGGTGCGGCGTGACAACGCGAGAACGCGACCACCGGGCGTAACCTGAGGTGGTGGTCAGGCGGACAATTGAGGCATCTAACGTGCAGTCACCCGCGCAGCTGGCGGAGCTGCTCGACGAGCAGTCGTATCTGGCCGATACCGGGCTCGCCACGGCCGCCTTTCTCGCACTGCGGATGGGGCGCCCGCTGCTCCTCGAAGGCGAGGCCGGCGTCGGCAAGACCGAGCTGGCCAGGACCCTGGCCGCGCTGCTCGGGGCGCCGCTGATCCGCCTGCAGTGCTACGAGGGGCTGGACGCCTCCCAGGCGCTCTACGACTGGGACTTCGCCCGCCAGCTCCTGCACCTGAAGGCGGCGGAGGCGGGTGGGATCACCGACGCCGCCCGGCTGGAGGGGGAGGTCTACGATCGGAGGTTCCTGATCGCCAGGCCGCTGCTGAAGGCGATCGAGACCCAGCCCTCGGTGCTGCTCATCGACGAGGTCGATCGCGCCGACGTGGAGTTCGAGGCGATCCTGCTGGAGGTGCTCTCGGACTTCGCGATCTCCATCCCCGAGCTCGGCACGGTCCGCGCCGCGCGGCCGCCGGTGGTCGTGCTGACCTCCAACCGCACCCGCGAGGTACACGACGCCCTGAAACGGCGCTGCCTCTACCACTGGCTGGAGCACCCCTCCTTCGAGCGGGAGGTGGCGATCCTGCGCAGGCGGCTCCCCGACTGTTCCGCGATCCTGGCCGAGCAGGTCGCTCACGCGACGGGACGGCTCCGCGAGGCCGACCTGATCAAGCCGCCGGGGATCGCCGAGACCCTCGACTGGACCGAGGCACTCCTGGCTCTCGGATCCCGCGAGCTCGACCCCGACGTGGCGGCCGCCACCCTGGGCGCCCTGCTCAAGCACAGGGAGGACCACGAGACCGTGCTCGGGAACGGATTCTTCGGTGTGGCCCGGCGCTGACGGCCCCGGCTTCCCCGCCGGCGCGACCGGTGCCCCGGCGGATCGGGACACCGGAGGCCCGCCCGCCACGGATGACGGCGCCGTCCTTCCCGCCGGGAACGGCGAGGACCTGGTCGCGGTCATGACCGGTTTCGCCAGGACCCTGCGTGCCGCGGGGGTGCCCGCCGATCACGAGCGAACCCAGGGCCTGCTCCGCGCCCTGTCCCACCTGGACGCCGCGGAGCCCACCGACGTCTACTGGGCGGGCAGGCTCACGCTGTGCGCCTCGGCCGACGACCTGCCCCGCTACGACCGGGTCTTCGCGGCCTACTTCGAAGGGCGGCGCGCGGGCCGCGCGAGACCGGCGGTGATCACCGTCACCCGGCACACCGCGGCGCTGCCGCAGAGGGGGCCCGATCGGGAGGAGAGCGGTGACTCCCCCGCGCTCGCGGCGACCCCGAGCGCGACGGAGGTGCTGCGCACCCGTGACGTGGCCAGGATGACGGGACCGGAGCTGGCCGAGGTACACCGGCTGCTCGCCCTGCTGCGGGCAGGCCGGGAACGGCGCCGGTCGCGACGTTTCAGGCCCTCGCGCCGGGGGCGGCTGGACGGCAGGGCGACGATTCGCGAGACCCTGCGCAGGGGCGGGGAGATCGCCGGTCTCCGCTACCGCGCGCACCGGACCAGACCTCGCAGGGTCGTGCTGCTGGTCGACGTCAGCGGCTCCATGACCCCGTACGCGGACACGCTGCTCCGCCTGGCCCACGCGCTGGTCAGGTCGGAGCCCGGGGCCACCGAGGTGTTCAGCGCGGGCACCCGGCTGACGCGGCTCACCGCCGAGCTGAGCCACCGCGACCCGGCCACCGCGATGAACGCCGTCTCCCGCGCCATCCCCGACTGGAGCGGCGGCACCCGGCTGGGTGCGGAACTCCGGCGGCTCCTGGCGCTGAACGACGCGGCCGGCGCGACGGTGGTGATCGCGTCCGACGGGTGGGAGCGCGGCGACGTCTCGCTGCTGGGGGCGGAGATGGCCAGGCTGTCGCGGACCGCCCACCGGGTGATCTGGGTGAACCCGCACAAGGGGCAGGAGGGCTACCAGCCGCTCACCGCCGGCATGCGGGCCGCCCTTCCGCACATCGACGACTTCGTGGCCGGGCACAGCCTGGCCGCCTTCGAAGAGCTGGCAATGCTGCTGGGAGGCACTCGTGCGTGATGTTCTGTCGCAGGTCCTGCGCTGGTGGGAGGCGGGGGAGACGTTCGGCCTGGCCACCGTGGTCGACACCTTCCGCAGCGCCCCCCGGCCGCCGGGGGCGTCCATGGCGGTGCTCGGCGACGAGGCGGAGGGCAGCGTCTCGGGTGGCTGCGTCGAGGGGGCCGTCTACGAGCTGGCCCGGGAGGTGGTCTCCTCGGGCAGGCCCGTCCTGCAGCGGTACGGGGTGAGCGACGACGACGCCTTCTCCGTCGGCCTGACCTGCGGCGGCATCCTGGACGTGTTCGTCGAGCCGGTCTCTGAGAAGACCTTCCCCGAGCTGGGGTCGGTCGCCGCCTCGGTGCTCGGGCACGAGCCGGTGGCGGTGGCGACGATCCTGTCCGGGCCGGGCGCGGTGGGCAGCCGCCGGGTGATCTGGCCGGACCGCTCCTCGGGCTCCCTGGGGGTGGACCGGCTGAACGAGGCGGTGGACGACGACGTACGGGGCATGCTGGCGCAGGGGCTGACGGGCGTCCGCAGGTACGGGGCCCGGGGGGAGCGGCGGCTCGACGAGTTGTCGGTCTTCGTACAGTCCTTCGCGCCGCCGCCCCGGATGCTGGTCTTCGGCGCGATCGACTTCGCCGCCGCGGTCGCCAGGATCGGCAAGTTCCTCGGTTATCACGTGGTCGTGTGCGACGCCCGGCCGGTCTTCACCACGGCCAAGCGCTTCCCCGAGGCCGACGAGGTGATCGTCAAGTGGCCGCACGACTACCTCACCTCGGTCACCGTGGACGAGCGGACCGCGATCTGCGTGCTCACCCACGATCCCAAGTTCGACGTCCCCCTGCTGGAGGTGGCCCTGCGCACCCCGGCGGGCTACGTCGGCGCCATGGGATCGCGCCGTACCCACGAGGACCGGCTGGCCAGGCTCGCGCGGGCGGGGCTGGGGGAGGCCGAGCTGAAGCGGCTCCGCTCGCCGATCGGCCTGGATCTGGGCGCGCGCACCCCCGAGGAGACCGCGGTCTCCATCGCCGCCGAGCTGATCCAGCTGCGCTGGGGCGGCTCGGGCAGGCCGCTGACCGACGGTTCCGGCCGGATCCACGGCGACGGCCCGGTTCATGGCGATGACCCGGTTCACGGCGACGGGCCCGGCGCGTGAGTACGGCCGGAGCGGAACCGGCGGGAACGGTGAGCGCGGGGCTGCTGCTGGCCGCCGGGTCCGGCTCGCGGCTCGGCACGCCGAAGGCGCTGGTGGAGTTCGGCGGGGAGCGGCTGGTGGACCGGGGGGTCAGGGTGCTCCAGGAGGGTGGCTGCCGGCCCGTGGTCGTGGTGCTCGGGGCGGCCGCCGTCCGGGTGCCGGGGGCGGTGACCGTCCACAACCCGGACTGGAGTTCGGGGATGGGCTCCTCGCTCAGGGCCGGTCTGGACGCGATCCCCGCCACCGCCGAGCACGTGGTGATCGGCCTGGTGGACCAGCCGTTCGTCGGCCCGGCGGCGGTGCAGCGGCTCATCCGGGCCGCGGAGCGGGGTGCCTCGGTCGCCGTCGCCACCTACGGCGGGGCGCGGCGGAACCCGGTGCTGATCGCCAGGGAGCACTTCGCGGAGGTCTCCCGGCTCGCGACCGGCGACGCCGGAGCACGTCCGTTCCTGAAGGCCCATCCCGAACTGGTCGTCGCGGTCCCCTGCGACGACGTGGCGGACCCCGCCGACATCGACACCCCGGCGGACCTGTCGGCGCTGCGGGCCCGCTCCGACGTCACCGCCCGAGCCGCCCGGCCCGGCTGAGCCCGGCGGCTTCACGCCCGTTCCGGCCTCGCCGCCCGAGTCGCCGTCCGAGCCCCCTGAGCCCCGCCTGGGCGGCCCCGCCGGAGCCAAGGGCCCGTTCCTGCCTCGCCACCCGAGCCACCCGAGCCACCCGGGCCTTCCGGACCCTCAGGCTCGGCTGGTCAGTCCGGTCAGTCCGGTTTCTGGGAGGTCAGGCGCAGCGAGGCGAAGGCGGCGCGGTGGTCGCTGCCCGCGGCCCGCTCGACGCCCGCCCCGGTGGCGGTCAGGCCGCGGTAGAGGATGTGGTCGGGACGGGTGACGGGGAAGGCCGCGGGCCAGGTGAAGCCGAACCCCGTACCGGCCTCCTGCTGGGCGTCCGACAGCGGCGGCACCAGGCCGGAGCGCTTGCGGTCGGTGGTGGCGGTGTTGAGGTCGCCGAGCAGCAGCAGGCGCGCGCTGTCGTCCTTGTCGATCATCCTGCGGGCGTAGGCGAGGGTCTCGTCACGCTGCGCGGTCTGGCCCGGCCGGGCGGAGGCGAGGTGCATGACGTACACGGTCAGTCTCCCCTTGGGGGTGGCGACCACCGCTCGCAGCGCCCGTGCCCAGTCGAGGCCGATGTCGGCCTTGCGGGCCTCGACGATCGGGAACCGGCTCCACAGGCCGACCGTGGCGATCCGGTAGTGATGGGGAAAGCGTTCGCTGAGGATCTCCGCAGCCGGGCCTCCTGCGGTCAGCTCCTGCACCGCGACCAGGTCACGGCCCTTGGAGACCGACCGTACGGCCTCGGCCGAGTCGGCGTTGGCCGCGCCCACGTTGAGCGTGGCGACCGACAGGTCGCTGGGGCCACCGGGCGGGCTGCGCAGCAGCGTCGGGCCGAACATGAGGCCCCAGACGATCGCCGGGAGCAGCGCCGCGAAGATCACCTGCCATGAGCGGGTGGCCAGCGCGCAGATCAGCAGGATGGGTATCGCGACGCCGAGCCAGGGAAGGAGGCTCTCCAGCACGGGGGTGAACCCGCCCAGTTCCGGCAGGAGCCGGTGCCCTCCAAGAGTCAGGGCCAGGGCTCCCGCCACCACGATGATCGACCGCCTCAGCACGCCCCTCCTTGTCGCCGTCAAAGATCCCCCACCCCGGAATGCGTAGGCTACCGGCCCGACGGGTGGGGCTTGGTGCTTCGACGGTGAGTCGATAGCCTTTACAGCCAAGGCAACGGAACAACATTCGGTTTCGTCGGCGCTGCGGAAGGACGATCTCACGATGCGTATCGGTATGGCCCTGAGCTACTCGGGAGGCTTCAAGGAGACGGTGGCCGAACTGGCCGACTACGAGAAGGCCGGTCTCGACATCGTCTTCGTCGCCGAGGCATACAGTTTCGACGCGGTCAGCCAGCTGGGCTACATCGCGGCCAAGACCGAGAGGCTGCAGATCGCCTCCGGCATCCTGCCGATCTACTCCCGCACCCCCGCCCTGCTGGCCATGACCGCGGCGGGCCTGGACTACGTCTCCGACGGCCGCTTCACCCTCGGCCTGGGGGCCTCGGGACCGCAGGTCATCGAGGGCTTCCACGGTGTCCCGTACCACGCCCCGCTCGGACGCACCCGCGAGGTCATCGAGATCTGCCGCCAGGTGTGGCGGCGTGAGCGCCTGAACTACGAGGGCAGGCACTACACCGTCCCGCTCCCCGCGGACCAGGGGACCGGTCTCGGCAAGCCGCTGAAGCTCATCAACCACCCGCTCCGTGACCGCATCCCCGTCGTGATCGCCGCCATCGGCCCCAAGAACGTCGAGCTGGCCGCCGAGCTGGCCGAGGGCTGGGAGCCGATCTTCTACATGCCGGAGAAGGCCGCCGAGGTGTGGGGGGCCTCCCTGGCGGCGGGCCGGGCCAAGCGGGACCCGGCGCTGGGAGAGCTGGACGTGATCGCCCAGGCGTCGCTGGCCATCGGCGACGACGTCTCGGGCTGGCTGGAGCTGGGCCGCCCGATGGCCGCCCTCTACATCGGCGGGATGGGGGCCAAGGGCAGGAACTTCTACAACGACCTCGCCCGCAGGTACGGCTACGAGAAGGAGGCCGAGCAGATCCAGAACCTCTACCTGGAGGGAAAGAAGGACGAGGCCGCCGCGCTCGTTCCGCGGGAGATGCTGGAGAAGATGTCGCTGATCGGCCCGGAGGGGCACGTCAGGGAGCGCCTGCAGGCGATGCGCGAGTCGGGTGTCACGACCATCAACGTCGCCCCGCTGGGACGCACCCACGCAGAGCGCCTGCGGCTCATCGAGAAGGTCAGGGAACTCGCCTCCTGACCCGCCGCGCGGGAGACCGGGAGCCGGTGGGCGTGCGATCGGCGGATTCCGGTTCCGGGAGGGGGCCGGCGAGATCGGGCCAAGGGGACGACATTGGTCAAATCGGCCAATAGCATGCGTGCCATGACCGTCATCCACGTACGGCGCCGTGAGAACCTCGCGGCCCTTCTCCCCGCTCACGAGGCGGACGCGATCCTGGTCACCGGCGGCGTGAACGTGCGCTACCTGACCGGCCTGGCCAGCTCCAACGCGGCGGTCCTGGTCCGGGCCGACGCCGGCGCCACGCTGGCCACCGACTCCCGCTACATCGGGGCCGCCCGGCGGCTGTGCGCCGACATCGAGGTGGTCGAGGAACTCGACGTCGCCGGGGCGCTGCTGCCGGAGAGCGGCCGGACGGGCATCGAGGCCGACCACATGTCCGTCGCCACCTACTTCCGGCTGGGCGGCGACCGGCTCCGCCTGTCGAAACTGGTGGAGTCGGTGCGCATGGTCAAGGACGACGCCGAGATCGATCTCATCCGCACCGCGTGCGAGCTCACGGACCGGGCCTTCGCCGAGGTCCTGCCCGAACTGCGTCCGGGGCTGACCGAGAAGGAGGTGGCCAGGGCGCTGGAGCGCCGGATGGTCGAGCTGGGCGCGGACGGGCTCGCCTTCGACACGATCGTCGCGAGCGGGCCCAACGGCGCGATCCCGCACCACTCGCCCTCGGACCGGCCGCTGGAGCGCGGAGACCTGGTCACCATGGACTTCGGGGCGCTGTACCGGGGCTACCACGCCGACATGACCAGAACCGTGGCGATCGGCGAGCCCGCCGGCTGGCAGCGCGAGCTGTACGACCTGGTCCGCGCCTCCCAGCGGGCCGGCCGCCGGGCCGTGCGGACCGGTGCGGCGCTCCACGAGGTGGACGCCGCGGCCCGCGACCTGATCGCCGAGGCGGGATACGGGGAGTTCTTCAAGCACGGTCTCGGCCACGGAGTCGGGCTGGAGATCCACGAGATGCCGTTCCTGTCTCCGCGAAAGCCAGAGCCTGACCACGAGCACGCTAGAATAGAGGACCGAGTTCCGGTCACGGTTGAACCTGGGGTATATCTTCCCGGCAGGGGCGGTGTCCGCATCGAGGACACGCTCGTGGCGCGTGATGGCGGGCCGGAACTTCTCACCCGGACGACCAAAGAGCTGCTCGTCCTCTAAGAGCGGCCGTACGCAGGAGAGAACTAGTGGCGACGACGAACGACCTCAAGAACGGCCTGGTGCTCAAGCTCGACGGCGGTGAGCTCTGGGCTGTCGTGGAGTTCCAGCACGTCAAGCCCGGCAAGGGCGGCGCGTTCGTCCGCACCAAGCTCAAGAACGTGCTATCGGGCAAGGTCGTCGACAAGACCTTCAACGCGGGTGTCAAGGTCGAGGTGGCCAACGTCGACAAGCGCGAGATGCAGTTCTCGTACATGGACGGCGACGACTACGTCTTCATGGACACCGAGACCTACGACATGCTCCATGTCTCCAGGGTCGCGGTCGGCGACTCGGCCAACTACCTGCTGGAGAACATGCTGGCCACTGTGGCGATCAACGAGGGCAACGTCCTCTACGTCGACCTGCCCGCGGCCGTCGAGCTGATCGTCGCCGAGACCGAGCCCGGCCTCCAGGGTGACCGCTCCACCGGTGGCACCAAGCCCGCCAAGCTGGAGACCGGTGCCGAGATCAAGGTGCCGCTGTTCATCACCACCGGCGAGAAGGTCAAGGTCGACACCCGCACCGGCGATTATCTCGGCCGCGCCTGATGTCGGCACGGGGTAAGGCGCGCAGGCGCGCGCTGGACATCCTCTTCGAGGCGGAGGCACGGAGCAAGGACCCGCTCAGCGTTCTCGCCGAGCGCCTGGAGCGGGCCGAGCCGCCCGTGAACGAATACACCGCGACGATCGTCGAAGGCGTGTGCAGGCACCGGACGCGCATCGACGAGCTGATCACCGCCTACGCCGACGGCTGGACGCTCGACCGCATGCCCGCGGTCGACCGCAACCTCCTGCGTGGCGGCACCTACGAGCTGCTGTGGATGCCCGACGTCCCCGAGGGCGTCGTCATCAGTGAGTGGGTCAGCCTGGCCTCCGAGCTGTCGACCGACGAGTCGCCACAGTTCGTCAACGGCCTGATGGCCAGGTTCAAGCAGCTCAAGCCGTCGCTGACGCTCTAGCCGCGCCCCGCGGGGAGCCGACCTCCGTCTCCCCGCCTCGGCGCACGTCCCCACGGCTCCTCATCCACTCGCACACCCCCGCGGCCCGGACGGGCACTCATCCGGCACCTCCCCCGGACGCCCCCCTTTCCCGCGGATCCGGCCGCCTTCCCCCGGGCACGCCGGCCGGACCCGTCCGCACGGGGAAAAAGACTCGATCAATTACGAGTATGGATAGTCCTTGGGCCGCGCCGGGGGACGCGCGGCGTAGGCTGGGCTCGTCACGTATGAGGAGGCGATCTGAAGTTGCACGCCGTAGGCATCTCACGGCACGCAGGCACCCCGGCGGTCCGCACCGCGGTCGTATGGGACGTCCTGAGCGCCGTGCTGGCCGAACGGGTGGCCGCGACGGGCCGTGACCGGCTCGACATCGTCGACGCCGGGGGCGGCACGGGTGGTTTCGCCGTTCCCCTGGCCGACCTGGGCCACGCCGTGACGGTCGTCGACCCCAGCCCCGACTCGCTCGCCGCGCTGGAGCGCCGCGCGGCGGAGGCGGGGGTGGAGGTGCGCGCCCTGCAGGGTGACGCCGCGGATCTGGGGGAGCTGCTCCCGAGCGGTGGCACCGACCTGGTGCTCTGCCACAGCGTGCTGGAGTACGTGGAGGATCCGGTCGGCGCGGTGACGGCCATGGCCGGCCTGCTGCGCGAGGGCGGCGTGATCAGCGTGCTCGCGGCGAACCCGCTCGCCGCCGCGCTGCATCGGGCCTTCGCCGGACGCTTCGACGAGGCCCGCCAGGTCCTGGACGACCCCGAGGGTCGCTGGGGCGACCGCGACCCCACTCCCAGGCGCTTCACCCGTGAGGCACTGGAGCGGCTTCTCGCCGTGACCGGCTTCGCGCCCGGCGAGGTGCACGGTGTGCGGATCTTCGCCGACCTGGTGCCCAGCAGGCTGCTCGACGGCGAACCCGGAGCCGCACGCGCCCTGGTCGACCTGGAGCAGGCGGCGGCGGCGCACCCGGTTCTCCGTGACATCGCGACCCAACTGCATGTGCTTGGCCACCGGTGAGCACCACATCGAACGCGTGTTCCCGTAGAATGGCGTCGTGTCGAGAAAGCAGCAGATGCCGCGTCCGGAATCGGATCTGGGGACGGACGACACCGGCTGCCCGATCCTCCATGTCGACATGGACGCCTTCTACGCGGGTGTCGAGCTGCGCGAGCGCCCCGAGCTCCGCGGAACCCCCGTCATCATCGGCGCGCCCGGCGCGCGCGGGGTGGTGCTCAGCGCCACCTACGAGGCCCGGAGGTTCGGGGTGCACTCGGCCATGCCCATGACCCGGGCCCGACGGCTCTGCCCTCACGCGGTGATCATCCCGCCGAGCCGCGGCAAGTACGCGGAGGTCTCCCGGCGTGTCATGGAGATCTTCCAAACCTTCACCCCCGAGGTCGAGCCGATAGCCTCCGATGAGGCGTTCCTGGACGTCGGCGGGGCACGCAAGCGCCTCGGCCCCCCGGCGGAGATCGCCCGGATGATCCGTGAACAGGTCGTGCGCGAGCAGGGCGTCACCTGCTCCGTGGGAGTCGCCAACAGTAAGTTCGTGGCAAAGCTCGCCTCGCGCCACTGCAAGCCGGACGGACTGTTCGTGGTTCCCGCCGACAGGGTGGTCGACTTCCTGCACCCGCTCCCGGTGGCGGCGCTGTGGGGTGTCGGGGAGCGCACCGAGCGGTCACTGGCCCGGCTCGGCATCAAGACGGTCGGCGATCTCGCCAGGGTCCCGGTGGACACGCTCCGGCGCGAGCTGGGGCAGGCGGCGGGCGAGCACCTCGCGGCGCTCGCCTGGGGGCGTGACGAGCGCCCCGTGACCCCGCACGTTCCCGACAAGAGCATCGGCGCGGAAGAGACATTCGCCACAGACATCGCAGACCCCGTGGAGATCCGCAGGGAGCTTCTCCGGCTCTCCGAGCGGGTCGCGGCCAGACTCAGGCAGGGGGGCAGCGTCGGCCGCACGGTCAGCGTCAAGCTCCGCCGCGCCGACTTCACCACCCTGTCCCGCTCCCGGAGCCTGCGCGAGCCCACAGACGTGGCCAAGATCCTGTACGACGTCGCCTGCGCCCTCTACACCGCCTCCGGTCTGGAGAACGTCCAGCTGAGGCTGGTCGGAGTCCGGGTGGAGAACCTCAGCCCGGCCGACGGGGCGAGCAGGCAGCTCGGCCTCGGAGAGCGTGAGACGGGCTGGCGGGAAGCCGAGCAGGCGATGGACAGGGCCGCCCGCAGATTCGGTCACAATGCGGTGCTCCCGGCCTCCCTTGTTCGCCCGCCGTTTGATGGAATAGATCCATGACGCGGCCTCCGGTTTGGACTACGTTGGACGTTTTCTTTCGTCTACGTCTACAGCCTCGTATTCTGGGGATAACCGACCGCGAGGTTCGGACACCCCGTGTCGTCCGTCACCGTCTTCCCCGTCCTGGGGCTGTCCTTGGGAGGCGCCGTGCCGCTCTCTGAGCACGAGCAGCGCTTGCTCGACCAGATCGAGCAGGCACTCTACGCCGAGGACCCGAAGTGGGCCAATACCGTCAGGATCAGTGATCCGCGCAGCCACTACAGGCGCCGCCTGGTGAAGGCCTCCATCGGCTTCATCCTGGGTGTCGTCCTGCTGATGGTCGGCGTTGTGATCATCAACATCCCGCTCGGCGTCGGCGGTTTCGTGGTCATGCTCGCCGCGTGTCTGTGGGGTCTGTCCAGCTGGAAGCGGATGAACGGGTTCGGTGAGGCCGGCGCGGCCGTACCGTCCGATCAGCCGCGAGGCAAGGGGGGACGCCGCAGTGGCTCCCGCCAGAGCTTCATGGAACGCATGGAGGAGCGCTGGCGCCGTCGTAACGACGAGCACTAGCCGCCGGGCTCGCCGCCGTTCGCGGCGGCGGATCTCCTCCCCGCCCCCCTGACGACGAGGGCCGCTCCCGACTGGAAGCGGCCCCGGCCATCCGGTCGATCCGCCCTGCTCAGGCGCCCTTCCCGGCCGGCCTGCGGAGCCGGATGTTCTCCAGCCGGTCGAAGCCGTCCAGCACCCGCCCGCCGAGCCCCCGCATCCGCAGGAGCGTGGAGGGCGGCAGCAGCACAGCCCTGATCCGCCTGCCACGGGTCACGGTGGCGGCCAGCGCCCGCCGCACACTTCGCAGGTCCGCACGGAGCGTGCCGGTCTCACCCGGGGTCCTGGCGTAGAGCGTCCGCTCCACCGCCGAGGTGATCCTCCCCAGCGCGGCGGCGGCCTCCGGTTCGAACCCGTACTGCTCCGTCAGCCGCCTGGCCAGCGCGCGCGGGCTCTCACTCGGCTGCCGTGACATTCCGTAGTCGCACAGAGCGTCATCGAGTTCGGCCCAGGACGCCCGCACCGCCGACTCCCGCCGCATGATCCTGAGTGCCGTGGCGTCGCTCGGATCCTCGCCGTCGGGATCCCTGACCTGCCGGGTGTGGTACCTGCCGCGGCGGGCCCGCAGCTGCCAGCGGATCATCGCCGGAATCAGCGCGACCAGCAGCGCGATCACGACTCCGATGCCGATTCGCGCGGCCGGCGGCATGCCCTCGTCCAGTGCGATCGGCAGGCCGCCGGAGTCGAGGTCGAGTGTCCGGTCACGGCGGCCGGCCGCCGCCCCGCCGGTGGGGTCGGAGTCGCCGGGGTCCGCCGACGGGGCCGTGATCGGCTCGTCGGGGGTGGCCGACGTCACCTCGGGCCGGGTGTAGGAGGGCACCGTCGCGCTGCCCTGGCCCGCCCCGCCCGTCGGTGTGGGTTCGAAACGGAGCCATCCGGTGCCCTCGAAGTACAGCTCGGGCCAGGCGTGCGAGTCGTGGGTGCGCACCTGCCACTGTCCGGACAGGTTGCCGCCTCCGGTGTAGCCGATGGCGACCCGGGAGGGGATGCCCAGGACGCGCGCCAGCACCGCCATGGAGGCGGCGAACTGCTCGCAGTAGCCGGTCCTGTTGCGGATCAGGAACTCCGTCAGCGCCGGGCCGTCGTGCCCCTGAGTGGACAGGTCGTAGGTGAACCCGCCCTTTTCCGTGAAGAACTCCTGCAGCTGGATCGCCTGCTCGTACTGGCTGGAGTCGCGCTTGGTCACCCGGGTGGCCAGTTCCCTGATCTCCTCGGGAAGGCTCTCCGGCAGTGCCAGGTACCGTTCCTTGATCGCCGGGGCCGCCGGATCCGCTGCCCTGAGCTTCTCCGCCGTGGGCTCGGGCTCGGCGGTGACCACCTGGTAGGTCAGGCCCTCGGCGGTGTTCCTGGTGGAGAAGACCATGAGCGTGTCGCGGTCGGGCCGCCAGTCGCCCTCCACCGTGACCCTGGACGCGGGGTAGGGCAGTGGCAGGAAGCTCAGCCTCCTGACCTGCTCGCTCACCGTGATGTCGAGGGTCGCCGTCGTGACGGGCACGTCCACGCCCTGGCCGGGGGGTGGTGGCATGGGTGAGTCGGAGGTCCGGTCCTCGGGGCGGCCCCTGGGCTCCGACATCGTCCACTGCTCGCCGTCGAAGACGTCGAGGGAGTACATCCGCAGGTAGCGCGCCGCACCGTCGCTGGCCGTGTAGGTCAGCACCGTGGAGTTCTCCGGCAGCGACAGCTGGCCGCGCAGGTTGACGATGGGGTTCGGGATGCTGATCGAGTTGCCGCCACCCTTGCCGTTGCCCACCCCGAACGAGAACAGCGGGTTGGGCTCCAGCGGAGGGAGCAGCAAGGGCAGCAGGACGGCCAGCACGATCGCGGTGAAACCGATGCGCCTGCCGGACAGCCGTAGCGTCCCGGCATCGGAGGAGGGCCGCGTGACGGTGAAGGAGGACGTCCGGCGCACCAGCACCGCCCGGCCCCAGTGGCTGACCCGCTCCCGTCCGTCGGCGACGAGCACGCCGAGATAGCCCAGGGCACCGACGATGAACGCCGGCCAGCTGATCGGCTCGGCGACCACCGCCGCCGGGACGGTGAACAGCGCCAGCAGCGGCAGCCCGGTGAGGGCCGCCCTGCGCAGCCGCGCGGCCAGCAGGTCGACGGTGATCGCGATCAGGCCGACGCCGCCGCAGGTGAGCAGGACGATTCCGTCGCTGTCCGGCACGGGGGCGGCGAACCGCTGGATGTCGGCGAAGCCCGTCGCCAGCAGCTCGGCCAGTGCCAGGACCGACTCCTTCGTGGGCACCACCCTCGCCCATGCCTCGTCGCCGGCGAACACCGCGGTCAGGTAGATCCAGACCGTGAGCACCTGGGCGGGCGGCACCAGCCAGCCGGGCAGCCTGTAGTGGCCGGCCAGCACGCCGATCCCGGTCACGACCAGGATCGCGCCGAGGCTGGTCCAGAACCAGGCGCCGCCCTGGAAGAGGGGATAGAGCGCGATCGCGACCGCTCCCGTGGCCACGCCCGACGCGATGGGAAGTCTCATGCGTTGCCCCTGCTCGCCAAGGATCGCCCGCGCTGCGCGGCGTCCTGCCACACGCTCGCGACGGAGGCGCCGGCGGCCAGTCGCACGACGCGCCAGCCCGTCCCCGTCAACACCGCCCGCGCCGCCTGGAAGTCCTCGTTCTCGCCGAGTTCGGGATGCTCCCATCCCGCCACGTCCAGCATCACGGCCACGCCGGTCATGTTGCCGTGCCTGACCCTGGCCAGTTCCTGGGCCTGGTCGAGGTCCATCTTGCCGAGCACGGCCACGATCAGCCCGTCGCCGCCGCCCTGGCGCAGCGCGCCGACGCCGTACTCCAGCGACCGTGCCGGGCTGGCCCGTACCACGGCCAGGGTGTCCAGCAGCGACAGGCTCAGCCCGCTGTCGGTGAGGTGCTCGGCCCCCTGGTCGGTGACCAGGCGCAGGCCGAGACCCTCATGGGCCAGGTGCACGCCGATGGAGGCGGCGGCCGAGACCGCGGTCTCGAACGACGAGCGCGGGCCCTCACCCCGATGGGCGTACCGCCGGGTGTCCAGCAGCAGCGCGCCTCTGCTCTGCCACTGCTGCTCCTCGCGCCGGACCATCAGCTCGCCGTGCCTGGCGGTCGAGCGCCAGTGCACCCGCCGCAGGTCGTCGCCCTGCCGGTACTCGCGCGGGGCGACGTCGTCGTCCCCCGCCGCCGCGACGCTTCTGGTACGGCTGTCACCGCCGCCCGTCCACTCGCCGACCAGACGGACGTGGGGCAGCGCCACCACCTGGGGCGTCACCATCAGCGTGTCGCTGATGGTGAACGACCTGGTCAGCTCGACCAGGCCGAAGGGATCGCTGATCCGGATGGAGAGCGGGCCGATGGTGAAGCGGCCGCGCAGGTCGGAGCGGACCCGGTAGTCGATCTCCCGGATACCCTGCGGCTCCACCCGGTCCAGTACGAACCTGGGCCGGGCGCCGAGGGCGTAGGGAACGGTGTCCTCGACCATCAGCAGACCGGTCGGCAGCCGGGTGACGTTCTCCAGCCGCAGCGTCACGGTGGCCTCGCTGCCCACCTCGGCCCTGGGCGGATCCAGACGCCGCGCGCAGCTCAGCCGGTAGCGGGTGCGGGCGACCACCATGGCCGCCAGCAGCGGCAGCGAGACGATCAGCACGCCGATCCTGAGCAGGTCGTGCTCGCCGAGGAGGAAGGCGCACAGCAGCGCCGCGACGCCGGACGCGATGAAGGACCGGCCGCGGGCGGTGAGCGCCTTGAGGCCGGAGGTCACCGGGCCTGGGCCTCGGGAACGGGAACCCGGCGGACCAGGTCGGCGATCACCTGCTCGGGCGGGCGGCGCTGCCCCTGAGCCTCGATGCTGGGCAGCAGCCGGTGCGCCAGCACGGGGATGGACAGCTCCTGCAGGTCGTCGGGAATGACGTAGTCGCGGCCGGCGAGCGCCGCGTGCGCCCGCGAGGCCCTGACCAGTTGCAGGGTCGAGCGAGGAGAGGCGCCCAGCCTCAGGTCGGGGGACTGGCGGGTGGCGGTCACCAGGTCGATCGCGTACTTCTTGATCGGCTGGGAGACGTAGACCCCGCGCACCGCCTCGATCAGCGCCCGCACCTCTTCGGTGGTGGCCACCGGCTCCAGCTTGTCCAGCGGGGAGGCGGCGCCGTGCACGTCGAGCATCTCCAGCTCCGCGGAGGGGGCCGGGTAGCCCATCGCGATCCTGGCGGTGAACCGGTCGCGCTGAGCCTCGGGCAGGGGGTAGGTGCCCTCCATCTCGATCGGGTTCTGTGTCGCGATCACCATGAAGGGGGAGTCCAGCCGGTAGGTCGCCCCGTCGACCGTGACCTGCTGCTCCTCCATGCACTCCAGCAGCGCCGACTGGGTCTTCGGGGAGGCACGGTTGATCTCGTCGCCCACCACGATGTTGGCGAAGACCGGGCCCGGCTTGAACTCGAACTCCCTGGTCTGCTGGTTGTAGGCGCTCACCCCGGTGATGTCGCTCGGCAACAGGTCGGGGGTGAACTGCACGCGGCGCACCGGGCAGTCGATGGAGCGCGCCAATGCCTTGGCGAGCATGGTCTTGCCGACTCCGGGCACGTCCTCGATGAGCAGGTGGCCCTCGGCGAGTAGTACGGTCAAGGTCAGGCGGATGACGTCACTTTTGCCTTCGATCACCGATTCGATCGACTGGCGGATCCGGTGCGCGGTGACAACAAGATCATCGAGCTGAGGTGAGACGTCATGAGTTACTGCCACCAGGCCTCCATGAGGATGCGGCGGTTGTGCGCCGGGGGTTGCCGTTGCGGAATCTTTGCGATCCCGTTACTCATTCTGTTTACGACCCTACGGCGCCGCGCGTTCCAACGGCGACCTTATGCGGTCATCAAGGATGATTTCGGGTGATCAGCCACAGTGTGCGCCATGATCGTCGCGTTCCTGTGCGAGTGACGTGCCGATCCTGTGACGGGCATGGTGCTGTTTCACCTTCCATCATTCTTCACCGCCTTACAGTCCATTTCATGATCTTTGGACTATTCGGCAATCTTCCCGACACGCCCATGACGTATGACGGGCCGCTTACCCCCTCCACTCCGCACCACCCCATTTGAACTGGGGAAATGTCGACGAAACCTGCCGTGAAGAGGCGCGGAATCAGTTGACGGTGGAGAGAAGTGGAGTATGGTGGTGCGCAGTGGAGGGCAAGGCCGCGACGCCTGGTTCGCCGCTGGGCACGGGAGGTGGAGCCGATGTTCCTCGGCACTCACCACCCGCGTCTCGATGAGAAGGGACGGCTGTTCCTGCCGGCGAAGTACCGTGAGGAGCTGGCGGAGGGTCTGGTGATCACCAAAGGCCAGGAGCGTTGCCTCTACGTCTTTCCCGTAGAGGAGTTCCAGCGCATAACCGAGGCTCTGCGCAACGCGCCGGTGACCGCCAAGGCGGTCCGTGACTACAGTCGTGTCCTCTTCGCCAGTGCATCCGACGAGGTCGCCGACAAGCAGGGACGGATCACCGTTCCGCAGGCTCTGCGCGAATACGCCAGCCTGCGCCGTGACTGCGTGGTCATCGGAGCCAACACCCGGCTGGAGATCTGGGACGCGCACGCCTGGAGCGCCTATCTGGCCGACCAAGAGCAGGCTTTCGCCGATCTGTCGGAGGAGGTGCTGCCAGGGATTTTGTGACTCCACGGTCGACTCATCGGTAAAACGTCGTTCGGCGAGGTCTCCACCCGCAACCACCTGCCCGTCAGCTGATGCACCTTCCCCGGTGTCAGGTGACGGACGGATACGCGGGTGCGGATGGGGACCTGGCCGGACGGCCCCGGGGGTGGGGGCCAGTTTCAAGACACCGGTGAGCGTCCGCCGCGCGTCCGTGGGACGGGGCGGGAAATAAGGAGGGTTGCGCTTCATGCGCGCCGAGAACCACAGCCATGATCTCCAGGCGCCGGGGGGGCACGTCCCGGTCATGCTCGACCGGGTGCTGGAGTTGCTCGCTCCGGCGCTGGCCCGCCCCGCCCCGGTGCTCGTCGACGCCAACCTCGGACTCGGCGGCCATGCCGAGGCGCTGCTCGCCGCGCACCCCTCGCTCCACCTGATCGGGATCGACCGCGACCCCACCGCCATCGAGCGCTCCACGGCCAGGCTCGCGCCGTACGCGAACCGGATCACGCTGGTGCGCGCGGTCTCCGACGAGCTCTCCGAGGTGCTGGCCGGCGCCGGCCACCCCCGGGTCGACGCGGCCCTGTTCGACCTGGGGGTCTCCTCCCCGCAACTGGACGAGGCCGAGCGTGGTTTCGCCTACTCCTACGACGCGCCGCTGGACATGCGGATGGACCGTGACGAGGAGCTCACGGCCGAGATCGTGGTCAACACCTATCCGGCCGCCGAGCTGATCCGGATCCTGCGGGATTACGGAGAAGAACGATTCGCCCCGCGTGTCGCGCATCTAATCCTCAAGGAAAGGGCCAGGGAGGCCATAACGTCTACCAAGCGGCTTGCGGAGATCGTCCGGACGGCGATCCCCGCCGCTACGCGCAGGACCGGGGGCAACCCCGCTAAAAGGACTTTTCAGGCGTTGCGGATCGAGGTGAACGCGGAGTTGACGGCGCTGGAACGCGCGCTCCCAGCCGCGCTCGACGCATTGACGCTGGGCGGGCGCGTCGTCGTGCTCGCGTACCACTCCCTCGAGGACCGGCTGACAAAGCAGGTCATCACCGCGCGGACCAGGGACACCGGCCCTGTTGGCCTCCCTGTCCCGCTGCCGGCTCACCAGCCGCGGTTCGCGCTCCTGACGAGGGGAGCCGAGCTTCCGAGCGAAGAGGAGGTGGCCCGCAACCCGCGGGCGGCCTCTGCCCGGTGTCGGGCGGCAGAGAGGATCCGTGAGGCAGTTGACGAGGAGTGAGACAGACGTCCGACGTGCCGCGCCCAGCCGTGCCGTGCCCGGTCGCGGCGCGCGTCCCGTGCGTGTCCCCCGCGCGATGCCGCAGGGGCGTCGCAGCGGTCCGGTCAGGCCCGTCTCCGGTCCGGCCGCGCCGGCCCAGGCGGCTCCCGCGGCCCGTCGCGCGCGGGCGCCGAGGGCTCCCTTCCTGCTGCTCGTGGTCGGCCTGCTCTGCGGCGGCCTGGTCAGCCTGCTGCTGCTGAACGCCGTGCTCGCCAAGGACTCCTTCCGGGCCAACGGGCTGCGCAAGGAGATCAGCGGGCTGCGCATCGAGAAAGAGGCGAAGCAGAGCGAGAACATGCGCAGGGAGATGCCCGACGCGGTCGCGAAGAACAACGAGTACCAGGGGCTTGGGCCCGACTGGGACACCGCGCGCGTCATCACTCCCGACAAACCCGCCAGCAGGGCCGCCAGCGACGGTCAGACGCCCGCAGGGCAGGAGCGAGTGCCGGGCACGGGCCGGTGAGAGAGAGCGGCGGACGAGGGCCCGGACAGGGCCGCGGCGGCTCCTCGGGCGGATCGGCGGGAAACTCCGGCCGCCGGTCTCCCGGCGGCCCCGGCCGGACGGGCAGTCCCGGCGGAGCCTCGGATGTCCCCGGCAAGCCCGGTTCCGGCGGCACCGGGCCTTCCGGTGCTCCCGGTGTCCCCGACAGCCCCGGCGGGCCCGCCTCCCCGGGCAGGCCCCCGGCGTCCGGCAGGTCCGGCTCGTCGAGATCGTCTGGTTCCCCTGGTGCCGGCCGTGCGGGTTCCGCCGGCCGGGGGCAGGGCGCCGACGGGCCGGGTAGGCCCGGTTCCTCGGGCAGGTCGTCCGGTTCCGGTCGCACGGGCTCTTCGGGCAGACCGTCCAGCACGGGCTCCGGCCGGGCGGGCTCTCCGGCCAGGGGACAGGGCGACGAGAAGGCGTCCGGTGCGGCCAGGGGGCGACCCTCCGCCGAAGGACCCGGTAAAGGCCAGGGGGCAGGGCGGACCGGCAGGTCGGGCTCCGCCGCGAGGCCGTCCACCTCCGGCGGTCCCGGCAGGACGGGCTCGCCCGGCAGGCCGGCGGCCTCGGAGGGCACCGGCAGACCTGGCAGATCCGATAAATCTGATAAATCCGATAAATCCGGTAGGCCCACCAGATCCGGCTCTCCGGCGAGGCCGCCGGCCGCGGGCGCGTCCGGCAGATCCGGCTCTCCGGGGCGGCAGGGTGCCACCGGCAGGCAGGGGGCCGGCGCGAGGCCGCCCGTCCCCGGCGCGCCCGGCCGGCCGGGCGCGCGTCCGGGCCGGGGCGCCGCCGGCTTCGAGGTGCACCGCGCGCTCGGCACCCCCCCGGGCGGCGTCCACAACGAGTTCACCGGC
>NZ_JBEOZN010000011.1:0-131807 GCF_040298085.1 Streptosporangium sp. NPDC001681
CCCTCTTGTCACCTCGTCGCTCGCGCCTCGGCTTGGTCGGGCGGCGGCGGGGGCGCGCCCGCCCGCTCCCCGGCGCCCGCCCGCCGCCAGATGCCGGTACGCGGAAACACCCAGTGCCACCAGTGTCCCTACCATCGATACATGACGCGGGTACTGATCGTCGAGGACGATCTGTCCATCGGTTCGGAGCTGACCGAGGCGCTGTCAAGTAGCGGCTACCAGGTGAGTCTGGCGATCACCGGGGGTGAGGCGCTGGATCAGGCGCGGCAGTTCGTCCCCGATCTCGTCCTGCTGGATCTCGGTCTCCCCGACGCCGACGGGGTGGTGGTCTGCCGGCGGCTGCGGACGGTCCTGTCGCAGGCGGTGATCGTGGTGCTGACCGCACGCGTCCAGGAGTTCGAGGTCGTGGTGGCGTTGGACGCCGGTGCCGACGACTATCTGACCAAACCGTTCCGGCTCACCGAGCTGCTCGCCAGGTTGCGGGCGCATCTGCGTCGCCAGACCGTGTCGCAGCAGGAGTCCGGTGTGTCCGTCGCCCGCCTGCGTCTGGACCTGCGCGCCCGGCGCGCCTACATCGCCGAGGACGAGGTCATGCTGCGGCCAAAGGAGTTCGACCTGCTGACGGTGCTGGCCTGCCACGCCGGTGAGGTGGTCACCCGCGAGGAGCTGATGGAGCAGGTGTGGGACGCCAACTGGTTCGGGCCGACCAAGACGCTGGATGTGCACGTGTTCGCCCTGCGCCGCAAGCTCAGCGAGTACGGGGAGGATCCACAGCGGATCACCACGCTGCGGGGGCGCGGCTACCGCTACGAAGTTGATCTCTAATGCTCTCATCGCCCTCGCGGTGTGGCGACGTCACGACGCCGGCCACGCGCATCTTTGCGCCACGGTGGCATGAGCCCTCTTCAGCCTTCTCTCATCGCCGGGACCGGGGCCAGGCGCCCGGTCCACTCGTCGTTGACGTTGCCGGCGTTGACCGGACGGCGCTGCGAGGCCACGTACAGCCCCGCCGACAGCATCAGGGCGACGGCGAAGACCACCCCCACGCCCAGCACGCCGCCGATCACACTCGCGCTCGCCCAGGCCAGCGCCCCCACCACGGCCGCGGCCGGGAGGGTGACCAGCCACGCGGCGGCCATCCGGGCCGCGACGCTCCAGCGCACCTGGTCCAGGCGCCTGCCGATGCCCGCGCCGATCACCGACCCCGTGCACACGTGCGTGGTCGACAGCGGGAGGCCGAAGTGGGAGGAGGCGAAGATCACGGCCGCCGAGGAACCCTCCGCGGTGAACCCCTGTGGGGTCTCGATGTCGGTCAGCCCCTTGCCCAGGGTACGGATCACCCGCCAGCCGCCCAGATAGGTGCCCAGCGCGATCGCGGTCGCACTGGCCACGATCACCCACAGCGGCGTTCCCGCGTCCTCGCCGATCGCCCCGGCAGCGATCATCGCCAGCGTGATGACGCCCATCGTCTTCTGCGCGTCGTTGGTGCCGTGGGCCAGCGACACCAGTGACGCCGAGCCGATCTGGCCGTACCTGAGCCCTCGCCCGCGGCTCCCCTCCGGTGCGTTCCCGATGATGACGTACATCAGGTACGTACCGGCCGCCGCCACCAGGATCGCCGCCGGCGGCGCGAGCACGGCCGGGACCAGCACCTTGGACACGATCTCGGCTCCCTTGACCGCCGAGGTGCCCGCCGCGATCACCGTGGCCCCGACCACACCACCGATCAACGCGTGCGAGGAACTGGAGGGAATACCGAAGTACCAGGTCAGCAGATTCCAGGCCAGACCGCCGATCAGGCCGGCGAAGACCACCGTCAAGGTGATCGCGCCGGTGTCGACGATGCCCGTCGCGATGGTCGCCGCGACCTTCAGCGACAGGAACGCCCCGGCGAAGTTCAGCACCGCCGACAACCCGACCGCCACCTTGGGCCGCAACGCCCCGGTCGCGATCGAGGTCGCCATGGCGTTGGCCGTGTCGTGAAAACCGTTGGTGAAGTCGAAGGACAGCGCCGTCACGATCACGATGGCGAGCAACACGATGTTCGCATCCATGCCCTCACCTATGACACCTCGGACGGCGTTTAAGCACGTCAGAGTGTCCATCGCGCAGAGTTGACCTTCCCGTCGGCCGCCTGTTGCCAACGCGGTGCCCGGCGACCCGTCCTGGAGGACCCGGATCGAGGCGACCCGGCGGCGGGAAGCCGGAGGACACCGCGGGCGTCAGCCTCGCCATGACGGGCAGGACCGCGAGCGCCGGCGCCAGGGGCCGGTGTACGTGTCGTGCCGCGACCGGGCGGGTCGAACGACATTGGCGGATCCGTCCTCCCGCGCGGATATCGGCCCGGTTTCCGGCCTGCCAGGAAATACGGTTAATAGGTAATCGCCGGAATTTAAGCTGATGCGAAGTCGTGGACATCGCGTCAGATTCGATGTCATCGGGATCGTGTCCGGTCGGCTGACCGATGGAGAGGCCATGTCCAGGTCGGCCCCGCCGTCTTGGTGGATGGCGAGTGATAATCCATTAACGGGCCGGGCCGACCTGGACCCCGACCCACCGGCCCGTGAACGCGGGAGCGTTTTCGAGCCTTTCCCCGGGGTCGGTGGTCCGAAGTGGTCCGGATCATGGTCGTGGATGGATTGTCGGTGTGGATCCTCTCTGCCTCCGAAGAAAGAGGATCGCGATCGTTTTCGACGGGATAAAGCTACCCGAGTGATATATCCGCCACATACCGCGCAAAGTTTGTTTTTTTCTACACCTACGGCGTTATGCCTTGTACACCTCCTGCGGTATATGGCATGAAGAGGGATGTCGGCCAGCGGGAATATGACTAGCATGCGCTGATGTACAGCTATGCGAGGACATCCTGGTGGAGACTTCTCACAGCGCATCCACTTCTCGTCGACACTGTGATCGCGGTGGCGCTGTCCGCCGTCATGTGGATGTGGGAACTCAGCGATGCCAGGTACGGGTCGCGTCCGCCGGACGGCCTGTCGCTCGCACTGACCATCGCGGTGAACATGCCGTTGGCCCTGCGACGGCGGATACCGTGCACGGTGCTGGTGATCTCGTGCGCGGTGTCCCTGGTCCATCTGGCACTCGGCTACCACTCCCAGGTGAACAAGATGGGAGCGCTGCTGGTGCTGTACACCGTGGCCGTCCAGCGGCCCGTGGCGGTGTCACTGGCGGGGGCGGTGCTCACCTTCGGCCTGTGGTGGTGCTCCTCGATGGTGTTCCCCGGCACCAAGTTCTGGATGGCCGTCGTGTGGCCGCTGCTGGCCGTCGGCTTCACCTGGGCTTTCGGTAACGCCACCCGGATGGTCATCGAGAGCAACCGGCGGCTCACCGAGCTGACCCGGCAGTTGCGTGACGAGCAGGAGAACAAGGCCCGGCTGGCGGTGGCCCAGGAGCGAACGCGGATCGCCCGCGAACTGCACGACGTGGTCGCCCATCATCTGTCGGTGGTCGCGGTCCAGGCCGAGCTGGGCCAGTACGTGCTGTCAACCGATCCGGCCACCGCCGGCACGGCACTGGCCACCATCGCCGACACCACCCGTGAGGCCCTGGACGAGATGCGACTGCTGCTGTTGATCCTGCGAATCGGGGCCGACGACGAGCGGGAGACGCGCTACGACGTGACGCCCGGACTGGGGGACCTGGAAACACTGGTCGAACGGGTGCGCACAGCCGGGGTGACGGTGGAGGTGACCGTGACCGGCAACGAGCAGCCCCTGCCCCAGGGGCTGGATCTGTGCGTCTATCGGATCATTCAGGAGTGCCTGACAAACGTCGTCAAGCACGCCGCGCCCACCCGGGTGCGGGTGACCTTCACCTACGGCGCGGGTGTCCTGACGTTGCAGGTGTGCGACGACGGCCGCCTCGGTACCGGCCAACCGGTCGAAGTGATCCAGAACACACCAGGCCAGGGATTGATCGGCATGACTGAGCGAGTCAAGCTGTACCAGGGCATGATCACCAGCGGTCCTCGCCCCACGGGCGGATTCCAGGTCGTGGCGACCCTTCCCCTGCTCACCCGTCCCGGCCAGGAGCCCGCCGCCCTAACCAGCGAGAGGTGACGATGATCAGGGTTCTGGTAGCCGACGATCAGGAACTCATCCGGGCGGGACTGACCGCCCTCCTGCGCGCCGCCCCGGACCTTGAAGTAGTCGGTGAGGCCTCGGACGGTCACGAGGCCGTCCAGTGCGCCGCCGCCACTCATCCGGATGTGATCTTGATGGACATCCGCATGCCCGGCATGGACGGCATCGCCGCGACCAAGCGCATCCTGGCCGACAGTCTGGCCGACGGCGGCGCGTCTCGTACCCCGCAGATACTCATTCTGACCACTTTCGACATCGATGAGTACGTCTACCAGGCGCTGCGTGCCGGAGCCTCCGGCTTCCTGCTCAAGCAGACCCCGGCCAAGCGCCTCCTGTCCGCCATTCACACCGTCGCGGCCGGGGACGTCCTGCTGTCACCCACCAGTACCCAGCGACTGATCGAGGCGTTCACGCCCGCCCCGCCCGCGGTGCCCGATCATGACATGTCCCAGCTTTTTGCTTTGACAGCTCGCGAGCTTGAGATCTTCACCCTGGTCGGCCAGACGCTGTCCAACCATGACATCGCCCAGAAGCTGTGCCTGAGCCAGGCCACCGTGAAGACCCACCTCAACCGCGCGATGAGCAAACTCGGTCTGTCCAGCCGCGCCCATGTCGTCGCCACCGCCTACGACTGCGGGCTGGTCACCTCGCGTCGACAGGCGGGCTGACCCGCCTAGCGGCGCGACGGTTCCAACGTCGCGATCCCGGTCAGGATCAGCGACGTGGACCGGTCCAGGGTGCCTGCCCGCGGGTTCTCGGGAGCCTTGGCGCCGAACATCCCGCTCGGCACGGCCGCACCGACGTCGCCGGAGGGCCGTCCATCGTCACGACGGCGCGTCCGCACTTTCCCCGCCCACGGTTCGGCGCCGTTGTCGTCATGCCGGCCCCGGCGACCGAGGCTCCCGCCGGACCCGGGCGTGGGCCGCGGTACCCGGCGCCGGTTCGCGCCATGACGGGTCCCCTGCCGTCGAACGCCGGAATCCCTGGCACTCCAACTGTGTATCTGGTACAGATTAATCTATGTATAAGATACACGGTACGACATACGCAGAAAGGGTGAGCGTGACCGACGCCGCGATCCATGCCCGTGGCCTGGGCAAATCCTTCGGTGCGACGCGGGTGCTGAACGGAGTCGAGCTGACCGTTCCGACCGGCTCGCTGCTGGCCCTGCTCGGACCGAACGGGTCAGGCAAGACGACAACGGTCCGGATCCTGACCACGCTGCTCGCCGCGGACAGCGGCACCGCCACGGTGGGCGGCCACGACGTCGCGCGGGAAGGCGTCGCGGTACGGCGCAGTATCGGCCTGACCGCCCAGCAGGCCACGGTGGACGACCTGCTCACCGGAAGGGAGAACCTGGAGTTGTTCGCCGGCCTGCACCACCTGGGCAGGCGGGAAGCCCGGCGGCGGGCGGCCGAACTCCTCGAACGGTTCGATCTCGGCGCCGCCGCGAACCGCCGGGTCTCCACCTACTCCGGCGGGATGCGCCGCCGCCTCGATCTGGCGGCGAGCATGGTGGCCGTACCGCGGATCCTCTTCCTCGACGAGCCCACCACCGGCCTTGACCCGCGCAGCCGGGCGGAGCTCTGGTCGGTGATCCGCGAACTGCTCGCCTCCGGCACCACCATCCTGCTGACCACCCAGTACCTGGAGGAGGCCGACCGGCTCGCCGACCGCATCGCGGTGATCAACAACGGCCGCGTCGTCGCCGACGACACCCCGGCCGCCCTCAAGCGCCAGGTGGGCGCGGAGCGCCTGGTGCTGCACCTGTCACGGGCCGAGGACGTCTCCCGGGCCGGCACCGTCCTGTCCACCGGCACCGGACCGCATCTCGACGCCGACGCGCGGGAGGTCACCCTGGCACTGCAGGGCACCGACCAGTTGCGTCACACGCTGAACCTGCTGGAGGAGAAGGGCATCGCCGTCGAGCGGGTCGAGCTGCGCAGCCCCACCCTGGACGACGTCTTCTTCGAGTTCACGGCGGTGGCGGTATGAGCGGGACGACGATGGGCGATCTGGGGCGTCTGGTCACCCGCGCGCTGCGCCACGAGACGCGCACCCCCGACGCGCTCATCGTGAACATCGCGCTGCCGGCGCTCATCATGATCCTCTTCGTCTACGTCTTCGGCGGCGCGATCACCACCGGGTCCAGCGGGCTGACCTACATCGACTTCGTCGTTCCCACCGTGCTGCTCATGTCCGGCGGGTACGGTGCCGCGTTGACCGCCGTGAGCGTCACGGACGAGATGACCCGAGGAATGATCGACCGCTTCCGGACCCTGCCCATCAGCGGCTGGGTGGTGCCCGCCGGGCATGTCGTCGCCTCGGTGGTCCGCAACGTGGTGGCGACCGGGATCGCCCTGGCCGTGGCGATCGCCCTGGGTTTCCGCCCCGACGCCACGCTCGCCGACTGGGCGCTGGCGCTGCTTCTCGTCATCGGATACGTCCTGGCGGTGTCCGCGATCGCGGTGCTCTGGGGACTGCTGGTCACCTCGGCCCAGGCCGCCGGTGCCTTCAGCTTCGTCGTGATCTTCTTCCCGTACCTGTCGGACGGCGTCGTCCCCGCGGAGACCATGCCGAGCCTGCTCCGCGGTTTCGCCGAGCACCAGCCGACCACGCCGATGGTGAAGACGCTACGCGGGCTGCTCCTCGACCACCCCATGGGCGACGCGGGGTGGCTCGCCACCGCCTGGCTGGCCGCCGGCGTGGTGATCAGCATCCCCGTCGCGGCGGTGCTGTTCCGGCGCCGTACCTCGGCCTAGGACCGGTACGACCGGCCATGCGGGTGTCCAGGTTGAGGAGCACACCACATGGCCGGTCGTTCTCAGGCGCGGGAAGACTAGGGGGTGATCACGAAGCTCGACCCCGGTTCCTTCACGATGTTGCCCTTGGCCGAGTTGGTGATGGTGACGTTCGTCAGCGTCGCGCTGCCGCGGGCGCCGCTCATCGCCAGGATGCCGGCACCGTTGTTGGACTTGTCGATCCGCACATTGGTGATCGCGACGCCCGGCATGTTGCCGCCTCCCGTCTTGAACTGGATGCCGTCGTAGGTCGAGTCGTAGATGTCGGTGTCCCGGATGGTGACACCGGTGATGTCCCGGCTCGCCGCGAAGAGCGTGATGGCGCCGAACTCCTGGTCCTCGTTCCAGAAGACGCCACCGGACCGGTAGAGCGCGTTGTTGGCTATCAGGGTCTGCCCGGAGAAGGGCAGCGGGTCGTGGTCGGTCGCCAGCATGATGCCCGGGTAGTTCATGGTGTCGTAGACCAGGTTGTTCTCGATCTTGTTGCCGTAGCCGCCGTAGATCGCGATGCCGGTCGCCCGCCAGGGCAGCTGGATGGTGTTGTTGATGAACTGGTTGTCGTGCGCGATGTCCACCGCCGGGTCCTTGACGTACCGGTTGGCCCAGACCGCCAGGGAGTCGTCACCGGTGGTGCGGAACGACGAGTTGAACACCCGCGAGTTCCGCGTGCCGTTGGTGAAGTTGATGCCGTCGGCGTAGGTGTTGCGGATGCGCATGCCGCTGAATTCCAGCCCGTCGGCGGGCCCCCACAGATCCGGGATGTTGTCGTAGTCACGGCCGACCCAGACACCCACGTTGGCGTGCTCGATCCACACGTTGGAGATCTTGGTGTTCTTGCCGAACCGCCCGTTCAGCCCCACCCCGCCCTCGGCGTTGCCGTCGCCGCCGCGAATGCGGCCCGAGCCGAAGATGGCGATGTCGGAGATCTGGACGTTGTTGTCGATGTCGAAGCCGAAGTTGCCCTCGTGCGGATGGTTGATGCCGCCGGTCGCCAGGTGCGGCTCGGTCAGGGTGTACAGCTGGGAGTGCCACATCCCCGCTCCGCGGATCGTGACGTTGCTGATGCCCACCTGGTTGAACTGACCCCGGTTCAGCGGGTCGTCGGTGAGGATCTTCTTCTCCTGCCGCCACTGTCCCGCCGGGATCCACACGCAGCTGATGACGCCGTTCTGGTTGTCCGTCACCGCCCGCTGGATGGCGGCCGTGTCGTCGAGCCCGTCGTTGGGCACCGCGCCGTACGTCGTGATCGAGGTGCAACCGGCCGGCTGGCTCGCCGGTGGTGCCACCTGCTCCAGGTCGATCAGGTCGATGATGTAGAACGAGGCCGTGTCGGTGGCGTCGCGCTGCAACCGGAACTTGGTCCCCACCGGGTAGGTCGACGGCAGCAGTGCGTGCGACTCGTCGAACAACCGCCGGGCGTCGGCCTGCGGGGTGTTCGTCAGGGATTCCGGGCCGTCGCTGTTCCCGTACAGCCAGCTGTGCCGCGACGAGAGGGTCAGCTTCTGGGCGAAGGTGTCGTTGATGTACAGGCTGATGGTGGCCTCGATGCCGCCGCCGTTCGGCGCGTCGGGGATGGAGTTGCGCACCACGATCGAGTTGGCGGAGTTGGTCGAGGTGAACTCGACGAACTGCCCCGTGCTGTTCAGCCGCACCGACTGCCGGCCGGAGGACTCGGTGGCGAAGTTGGTGTGCCCGAAGGTGCGCAGCGGGTCGGCCGTCAGCAGGGTGCCCTGGTACCTGGCGGCCTCGGCCTCGTACTCGACCCACGGAACCGCCGCCCCGCGCCCGACCACGATCGCCTGGGAGAGCGTGTTGTTGGTCTCGTTGGTCTCGGCGACGACGTTGGTCGCGTCGGCGGTGGCGGTGATGGTGGCACCGCCACTGGTGGCGGTCCAGCTGCCGCTGATGGCCACGTTGACCGTCGCGCCCGCGGCGATCGACGGGGTGTTGGTGTTGAGCGTGGTGCCGCCCACCGTCAGCCGGGTGACCGTGGTCGCGCCCGTCGCGGTGTTCCCGCGGTTCTTCACCGCCACGGTGAAGGTGACCGCCGCGCCGACCGCCGGGTTCGGCGGGTTGGAGCTGATGCTGAGAACCTGCAGGTCGGGGCCGGGAGCCTCGGTGACCACCAGCGGCGACGCCGCGGTGAAGGTGTTGTTGCCCTCGTTCTGCTCGAAGACCGTGTTCGACTCGTCCACCTTGGCGCTGACGGAGTAGCTGGCCGCGCCGCGGGTGCCGATGTTCGCGGTCACCGTGGCCTGGGCGCCGGCCGCGAGAGCGGCGACCGGAGCGGTGCCGGCCAGCGTGCCGCCGAGATAGAAGTTGACATTGGTCGCGCCGGAGGCGGCGGTGCCGATGTTGCGCACCGTGCCGGACAGCGTGATCGCGTTGGTCTCGATCGGCGCGTTCGGGGACCAGGTGAGAGCCGAGACCGTCAGGTCGGGGTTCGGCGCGGGGACGCCGATGACCTGGAACTCGGCGACCTGCCCGGCGGGTGCGCCGGTGTTGCTGGTGAACTTCAGCTGGACGTCGGCGACGGTGGCGTTGACGTCAATCGTCACCGTGTTGCCGCCGGAGGCCGGGTTGAACGTGTAGTTCTGCGCCGACACCAGGTTGGTGTAGCCCGTGGCGTTCTGCTCCCGGCCCAGGACCTGGATGTTCTGGGTACGGGTGCCCCACGCGGTGTCCGGGTTCAGCTTCAGCACGACCGAGCTGACGCTCGCGTTGGCGCCGAGCTTGACCGTCAGCGTGTTCGGGTAACCGGCGTTGCCCTCCCAGTAGGTGGCCGTGTTGTTGTCGTTGGCGTTGGCCGCGACGAACGTGTGCACGTGGCCGGACTCGACCATCTCCTTGCCGATGGCCAGGTTCGAACCGGGATCGCCGGTGCCGTTGCGGGTCACCGTGTTGCTGTTCGCCGAGACGTTGCCCGCCGCGTCCTTGGCCCGCACGAAGTACGTCACGGTCGCCGACGCCGGTTGGTTGTCGGTGTAGGTCAGCACGTTGCCGACGCTGCCCCGGAGCTGGTTGTTGGCGTAGACGTCGTACCCGGTGACGCCCACGTTGTCGGTCGAGGCGTTCCAGGTCAGCTTGATCTGGCCGGAGACCGGCTGGGTGAAGGCGAGGTTGCCGGGGGCCGACGGCTTCTCGGTGTCGCCACCGCTGCCGGCGGCGGCGTAGATCTCGAACTCGGAGATCTGCGCGGCGGGCCAGCCGGTGTTGGCGGTGATGTTGACGCGCCAGTAGCGGTAGGTCGCGGCGCTGAAGTCGATCGTGACCTTGTTACCGGTCGCCGGGTCGAACGTGTAGTTCGCCGAGGCCACCACCGTGCTGTAGCCGGTGCCGTCGGCGCTGCCCTGGACCGAGAGGGTCTGGGTGCGGGTCTGCCAGGCGGCCGGGGCGGGCACCTTCAGCACGATCTGGTCGACGCTCGTGGCGGTGCCGAGGTCGATCCGCGCCCACTGCGGGAAGCTGTTGTTCGCGCTCTCCCAGTAGGTGTTCTGATTGCCGTCGTTGATGGCCGACACCGTGTACTCGGCGGTGGAACTGCTGGCCTGGGTCGCCTTGCCCGGCGACAGGTTGGGTCCGCCCGCGGCGGAGGCCGGCACGACCGACCCCATGACGAGCAGACCGGTGGCGACCGTGCTTGCCAGCATGGCCACCACCAGCCGTAACGGTCCGTACGGTTTTCTCATTCGCGTTCTTCCATCTCTCGTCTAGCACGACAGGGCCGAGACGTGAAGGCATGCGCCTTCACCGCACACGGATGGGGGGCAGGTGCATGGGCGCAGCGCATTCCTAAAGTTGCGAAGAGCCGCGAGAAAATGAACTTTTCTTTGCAAGATTCTTGCGTAGTGTTGGCCAAAGGTTACATACGTGCTACGACCGCGTCAACGGGTGAAAAACGGCTTCCCGGACCGGCCTGACGCCGGGTGTGAAGAAAGTCGGGACGGCCTGTGGACACCCGGTTGGGAGATAGGGGTCGCTATGGATCGTCAGGGTTTCGCCCGCGTCGCGGTCGTACAGCGCCCTCTGGGGCCGGCTGTCGAGATGGCGGCGGCACTATACACCAAACCAAGCGCTTGCTACTCTCCGCGCATGCTCTCCACGATTGTCTGGGGCACCGGCAACGTCGGCCGCGCGGCCATCCGAGCCGTCGAGGCCCATCCGGCGCTGAAACTCGCGGCAGTGCTCGTTCACAACCCCGACAAGGTCGGCCGTGACGCGGGCGACCTCGGCGACCTCGGCCACGAGCTGGGGATCGCCGCCACCGACGACATCGACGCGGTGCTGGCCACCCGTCCGCACGCCGTGGTGTACGCGGCGTCCGGCGACATCCGCCCCGACGAGGCCCTCGCCGACATCATCAGGGCGATCCGGGTCGGAGCCGTGGTCGTCACCCCCTCGCTGTACGCGCTCTACGACCAGCGGGGCGCCCCGCCGGAGCTGCGCGAACCGGTGCTGGCCGCCATCGCGGACGGCGGCGGCTCGCTCTTCGTCTCCGGCGTCGACCCCGGCTGGGGCAACGACGTACTGCCCCTGCTGATCAGCGGGCTCGGCACCGTCGTGGACGTGATCCGCTGCCAGGAGATCTTCGACTACTCCACCTACGACCAACCCGACTCGGTCCGCTACCTGGTCGGCATGGGCCAGCCGATGGACTACGAACCGCCGATGACCGCGCCGACGGTCCCGACCATGGTCTGGGGCGGGCAGGTACGGCTGATGGCCAGGGCGCTGGGCGTCGAACTCGACGAGATCCGCGAGACCCTGGACCGGCGTGCGCTCGACGCCACGGTGAGCACCAAGACGATGGGCGAGTTCGAGGCCGGCACCCAGGGCGCGGTCCGGTTCGAGGTGCAGGGCATCGTCGAGGGCGAACCCCGCATCGTCATCGAGCACGTCACCCGCATCCACGCCTCCTGCGCCCCGGACTGGCCGATGCCGCCCGACGGCGTCGGTGCCCACCGGGTCATCATCGAGGGTCGCCCGCGCATCGAGGTCACGGTCGAGGCCACCGACGAGGGCGGCAACCGGTCGGCGGGCGGGAACGCCACCGCGGTCGGCCGCCTGGTGAGCGCCATCGACTGGCTGGTGGACGCGGAACCCGGACTCTACGACGCGCTCGACGTCCCGCTGCGCCCGGCGGTCGGCAAACTCGTAAGGAGAGAACCATGAACATCGACATCCCCGAGGGCAAGGACGCGATCGGCTACGTGTGGGGTGAGATGGTCCCCGGCATCGGGGTCGCCGCCTCGAAGTTCTCGATGGCGGTGTACGCCCACACGACCCTCGGACTCCGCGAGTTCGAGGCCGCCCGGCTGCGGATCGCGCAGATCAACGGGTGCGTCTTCTGTCTCGACTGGCGGACCGAACGGGACGGGCAGAAGGTCGAGGAGGAGTTCGCCGACGCGGTGACCGAGTGGCGTACCACCGACGCCTTCGACGACCGCACCCGGCTGGCCGCCGAGTACGCCGAGCGGTACGCCCTGGACCACCACGGCCTCGACGACGAGTTCTGGACCCGGATGACCGCGCACTACAGCCAGCTGGAGATCGTGGAGCTGAGCATGAGCCTCGGCTCCTGGCTGGCGTTCGGCCGGCTCAACCACGTGCTGGGCCTGGACACCGTGTGCATGCTGCCCAGCGGTCGGTCACCCTCGATCTGACATAAGTTACTTCCCGGTACGTGGTGGCTTAACACTCGAGAAACATGTAGAACTTGTTCTAATACGCCAAGAGTGAGGAAAATCACATGAGTGACAAAACCTCGCGTAGAACAGGTTCCGAAGGCATCTCGCGCCGTGGATTCATCGCTGGAACCGGTTCTATCTTGGGAGTCGCGGCCCTCGCGACTCCCACCACCGCAGCCCAGGCAAAAGCCGCACGCGTAGCCGCTCCGATCGCCTCCGGGGCCCATGTCCCGGCCCTGGTGATCGGCACCGGCTACGGCGGCTCCGTCGCCGCCCTGCGCCTCGCCCAGGCGGGCGTCGACGTGCACATGATCGAGATGGGCATGGCCTGGGACACCCCGGGCTCCGACGGAAAGATCTTCTGCAACACGACCTCGCCGGACCAGCGCTCCTACTGGCTCCGCACCAGGACCAAGGCACCGCTCAACTTCTTCCTCGGCTTCCCGATCGACCGGGACATCCCTCGCTACACCGGCATCCTGGACGCCGAGGAGTTCGGCGGCATCACCGTCTACCAGGGCCGCGGCGTCGGCGGCGGCTCGCTGGTCAACGGCGGTATGGCGGTCACTCCCAAGCGGGAGAACTTCGCCGCGATCCTGCCGTCGGTGAACGCCGACGAGATGTACAACACCTACTACCCGCGCGCCAACGCCGGGCTCGGGGTCGGCAACATCGACCCGGCCTGGTTCGACTCCACCGCCTGCTACCAGTACGCCCGGGTCGGCCGCAAGCACGCCCAGCGCTCCGGCTTCCCGTTCGTCTTCGTGCCCGACGTGTACGACTGGGACTACATGAAGCAGGAGGCGGCCGGAACCGTCACCAAGTCGGCGCTGGCCGGCGAGATCCTCTACGGCAACAACCACGGCAAGAAGTCACTGCAGAAGACCTACATCGCCCAGGCCAAGGCCACCGGCAGGGTCACCGTCTCGGCGCTGCACCAGGTCACCTCGGTCACCCCGGCGGCCGGTGGCGGCTACACGGTCGTCATCGACCAGCTCAACACCACCGGTGGTGTCACGACCACCAAGACCGTGACCGCGGACCGGGTGTTCTTCGCCGCCGGCAGCGTCGGCACCAGCAAGCTGCTGGTCAAGCTGAAGGCCACCGGCGCGCTGCCCAACCTGAACAACGAGATCGGCAAGGGCTGGGGCGACAACGGCAACGTCATGTGCGGCCGGGCCAACCACCTGTGGGACCCGACCGGCAGCCTCCAGTCGACCATCCCCTGCTCCGGCATCGACAACTGGGACGCCGGCGGCGCGTTCGCCGAGGTCGCCCCGATCCCCACCGGGATCGAGACCTTCGCCTCGCTGTACCTGTCGATCACCAAGAACCCGAACCGGGCCCAGTTCTCCTGGAACGCCGCCACGGGCAAGGTCGACCTGAACTGGCAGCTCGCCTGGAAGCAGCCGTCGATCGACATGGCCAAGACCATCTTCGACAAGATCAACTCCAAGGAGGGGACGATCTACCGGACCGACCTCTTCGGCGTCTACAAGATCTGGAACGACACCCTCACCTACCACCCCCTCGGCGGCGCCGTCCTGAACAAGGCCACCGACAACTACGGCCGCCTCACCGCCTACCCGGGCCTGTACGTCATCGACGGCTCATTGATCCCGGGCAACACCAGCGTCAACCCGTTCGTCACCATCACGGCCCTGGCCGAACGGAACATCGAAAAGATCATCGCTACCGACCTGTAGGGATGGCCTGATGATGTCGTCGGCCACGGGCGCGTGTGGCCGACCTTTCCCCGCAGGACGCGCATGGCCGTCCTCCTGCTTCCGGAGAATCCGCCTCGCTGCCCGGCCCGTTTCGGCCCGCACCCAGGCGTCCGTGAATCGCCCCGGCTTTGGTGGAGACCTCAACGGTTGATTGCCAGGGCATCGCTGGGCTCGTGTTGAGCGTAGTAGATCGCCTCGAACTCCTCGGGCGGCAGGTGCCCGATCGCGGAGTGCAGGCGGGGGGTGTTGAACCAGGCGACCCATTCGGCGGTGGCCAGTTCCACCTCGGCCAGGCTCCGCCAAGGGCCTCGGGGCTTGATCAGCTCAGTCTTGTACAAGCCGATCTGTGATTCCATCAGGGCGTTGTCGAGCGCATCGCCGACGGTGCCGATGGAGGCGTCGATCCCGGCCGCCATAGGTGCTGGTGGAGATGGGGCAGCCGTGTTCGGTCAGGCAACGTCCCCCCGCCGTCCGCAGGCCGGGCTAGCCGTACGGATGCCCATGGCGGTCGTCTCCGCCCCACTAGCATATGTGCCATGCCTGACGCAACGCCTCGCCTGGAACCGTTCACCTCGGAGACCGCGCCCGCGGCGCTCGATGACCTCCGCGCACGGCTGCGCGCGACACGCTGGCCGGATGCACCCGAGGACGCCGGATGGTCACTCGGGACCGACATCGCCTATCTTCGTGAGCTCGTCGCGTACTGGGCAGAAGGGTTCGACTGGCCGGCACAGGAAGCGGCGCTTGCCCGGCTGCCCCGCTTCCGCATCCGGCTCGGCGGCCTGGGGATCCACTTCGTGCACGCCCGGGCTGTCGCGTCGACCGACCCCGTCCTGCCGCTGGTCCTCAGCCATGGCTGGCCGGACTCGTTCTGGCGCTACTCGAAAGTCATCCCGCTCCTGACCGATCCCGGCGCGCACGGCGCAGACCCCGCCGACGCGTTCGACGTGGTCGTGCCCGACATGCCAGGTTACGGGTACTCCGACCGTCCCACCGGCCCGCCGCTCAACTCCATCGCCGTCGCCGGCCTGTGGGCCGAGCTCATGGGCGTCCTCGGCTACGCGCGGTTCGGCGCGGCGGGCGGGGACATCGGCAGTCACGTGAGCCGCTACCTCGCGCTCGACTACCCAGACCGAGTCGTGGCCGTCCACCGCATGGACGGGGGCTTGCCCGTCTTCACCGGCGACCCGGCCCATCTGGCGCCCGAGGAGGGTGCCTGGTTCGAGGAAGCCGCGGCCTGGGGTGCGAGCGAGGGCGCCTACGGTGCCATGCACCGCACGAAGCCCCAGACCGCCGCCGTCGGGCTCACCGACTCCCCGGCCGGGCTCGCCGCGTGGATCGTCGAGAAGCTCCGGGAGTGGAGCGACTGCGGCGGCGACGTCGAACGGAGCTTCACAAAGGACGAGATCCTCACGAACGTCACGCTCTACTGGCTCACGGGGACGATCGGCTCGTCGATGCGCATGTACCACGCGAACGCCGCGATCCCGCCTGAGCAGCTCGCCCGTCGGGTCGAGGTGCCGTCCGGGTTCTCGCTCTTCCGCGGCGACATCGTCCGCCCACCGCGAGCGTGGCTCGAGCGCACGGCGAACGTCGTATGCATGACCGAACCCGCGCGCGGCGGGCACTTCGCACCGTTCGAAGAGCCCGAGCTCTACGCGGAAGAACTGCGCGCGTTCTTCCGCCCCTACCGGGCGGCGGCGAGCGGCTGGCAGGTCTTGCACAGCCCGAACCACGATCAGCCGTCCTGCGCCGCTCCAAGCAGTGCAGTGCCAAACACCAACTCCTAGACTAGGCCTGGGTCGAGCTGCCCCGCCCCGCAACCTCGCTGGGAAGCGATCAACACGGGAGACACAACGATTCTGCGCGCGGCTCGCCTGCACGGGTGGATCACTCACCGCCCTCGTATCCACAGCGCGACCGAGGTCGCGGCCTTGGCCGCCGCCGCGGACTACGCCCTGCCCGTGTGTCTGCCGTAGGCGAACGCCAGAAGTAGAGCGGCACAACACCGGCCCAGGTTCGCCACGCTTACCCCGACCGATTCTGGCACCCCGCACCGCGCAGGAAGCACCAAGGAGAGCCGCTCACCGGCAAGGCGTGACAGAGCGCCCTCTTCTGGCAGGCGCATGGACGCAGATGGCCCCCTCCTTTCAGGTGGGTTAGGCAGAAAGTCGCGAACTCAGGCTTGGGTCGCCGTGATGTCGGCGCGGCATTGCACGCCGTCGAAGAGGAGTGCGGTTATCCGTGCGGCGTTCTCACGCCAGCCTTCCGTGGCGCGCAGATTGCAGACGCCTCCCATGGCGCGCAGCAGAGTCTTGCCGTCGACGTCGGCACGGATCGTGCCTGCCCCGGAGCCTGCGGCGAGCAAGCGGTCGAGACAGGCGGCCATCTGTGAGCGCGCGTCGTCGAAGACCGGCGAGTCCGTCGCCATGATGCTTGCCAGCGCGGCGGCCATTCCTTTGCCGATCGCAGCGTGCTCCACGAGCAGGAGCAGGAATTGCCGCAGGGCCTCGTCCGGGGCGGGCTGTTCCAGGAGTGCCGGTGGCGCGGCGCACAGTTCGGCGACCTCTTGCCGGTAGACCTCCTCGACGAGGGCCTCACGCGTCTCGAAGTGGCGGTACAGCGTGCCGACGGCGACGCCGGCCCGTCGGGCGATGTCCTCGACGTGCGCATCGGCCTCGCCGGCAAGTCACAGTGTCGAGTCTCGTGACCGTCGTCATCGTCCAGCTCGGTTGCATCCGGATCACGTAGTGGACGCAGGTCGCTGGTCGGGGTGGAGGTGCTCCGGCTTCCCCGACATCCCGACCCCCTGGACCACCGAACCCGCAGGAACCTGACCAGCGGGCAAGGCACGTGGAGCGCCCGGTGTGTGGAGACACGCACGCCGGGTGCGGCGGGCGGGCCGGGGAAACCCACCGTGAGTAATCACGGCAGGACGCCCCGGTCCGACCCAACCCGACACCCCGACGGGCCCGGCAGCCCGGCCCCGCGATCGGCCGAACTTGCGTCGACCACCGCGGCGGTCGCTGGCGCACGACGCAAGTACCGGCCAGTTCAGCTGCCGGATACGAAGTCGATCAGAGTCGTTGTGACGGGGGACGTTCACAGAACCGTCAGCCCACGGGCCGCCAGGATGGCAGCAGCCTGAGTAGGGCTGATGACGGCACCGGCGAAAGCACGGAGTTGGTCGTCTTCGGGCTCGCCGATGTCGGCGCCCCGCAGGTCGGCCTTGGCGAACGTCGCATTGGCCAACCTGGCGAGGGTGAGGCGGCAGTCGTTGAAGACGGCCCCGGTGAAGTCGCAGCCGGAGAGGTTGGCCTCGTCAAGCCGAACGCCGTTGAACTCCTGCTTTCTGAAGGAGCACCCGGACAGGTCGGCCAGGGTGAGATTGGAGTACGAGACGAAGAAGGATGTCCCCCGGGACCCGGTAAGCCCCGCGCCGATCATTCGGCAGCCGGTGAAGCTCGCGTCGGTCAGCAATGCGTTGCCGAACCGGGCGCCCGACAGGTCGACGCTGGTGAACACCGCATCCGTGAGCTCGGCGCGGACGAATCCGATCCTCGCGCCGCCGCCGCCGTCGAATCGGGCGCCTTCGAGGTCCGAGCCCCGGAAATCGGTCTCTTCGAGAATGCACCGCTCGAAGACGTAGCCCGCCAGATCGGCGTCGCTCAGATCAGCCCGCGACAGGTCGCAGTCTCTGAAGACGTACGGCTCCGCCGCCAGCACGTTGGTGAGTGCCATGCCGGAAAAGTCCAGGCCTTCCACAATCCGTTGCTCTGTGAGCAGTTCCGCGACGGTCATGCTGGACCGCCGATCTGGAATCGGGCGATCGTCTGTTCCGATGCGTCCAGCGGTGGCTCACGTCCCCGGTCGGTGGGGCGGGCCTTGTGATGGCATTTCACTTTTCCAAACCTTTCGAATGATGAACTATGCCGCGAACGCCCGCACCAGCGTGTCGCCGAGCAGGCGGCCCGCTTCCTCCGGGGTCCTGCGCCCGGCGCTGACCTCCTCGTTCGCGCCGAGGGCAAGGGCTCGGATCATCGTGTACGCCCAGTCCGGCGGCAGGTCGGGCCGTATCTTGCCGAGCTTGTGCGCGGTCGTGAGCCAGGCGAGCAGCGGCTCGTCCGAGGCGGGGTGCTTCAGGGGGTCCTCGGCGAGAAGGTCGCGATGCGCGTCGAGAAAGCGGTAGCGCTCGCCGACCGCGACGATCCCGGGCCCGAGCCGGCGCAGGATCGCCGTGGCGGTCCCGCCTTCGGCGATGGCCGCGGTGACGATCGCGCGCTGTTCTTTGACGACCACCGCGAAGAGCGCGCGGACGAGGTCCTCGCGTGCGGGGAAGTGCCGGTAGACGGTGGTGCGGCCGACGCCGGACGCGTCGGCGATCTCCTGGATGCTCGCCTCGGGTTTGGAGCTGAGCACGCGCATCGCGGTGGCGAGCACGGCGTCCCGGTTTCGCTTGGCGTCGGAGCGGAGGGGCTGGTTGTTGTTGCTCATAGGGAAAGTTAGCCATGTCGAAGAAGTGGAACAGCTGAGTACCAAGTGGTACGTTCCTGTACCGCTTCGTAAGTCTAGCTTACGCCGGAGTTCCTCACCATGAGCAAGCCCAACCTCCATCGACCTGTCACGACGTCTACGAAGGACGCCGCGTACCCGCCACCGCGCCAGCGCCGACTCACCCTCGTCGCTGTCGCTCTCGGCGTCATGATGGTCAGCCTCGACGGCACCATCGTCCACGTCGCGAACCCCACCATCGCGAAAGATCTCGGCTCTTCCCTGGCCGGCCTGCAATGGGTGACGAACGGCTATCTCCTTGCGCTGGCCGTCGCACTCATCCTCGGCGGAAAGTTCGGCGACCGCTTCGGCCGACGGCGTACCTTCATGATCGGTATCGTCGGCTTCGCGCTCACGTCGCTCGGCTGCGCATTATCGGCCTCGATCGAGATCCTCATCGCATTTCGCGTGCTCCAGGGCCTCGCCGGCGCGATGCTCGTACCGAACACGCTCGCCCTCCTGCGCGCGACCTTCCCACCGATCGAACTGAATCGTGCGGTCGGTATCTGGGGAGGCGCCTCCGCACTTGCCGCAGCCTCCGGCCCGATCGTCGGCGGTGTGCTCGTCGAGCACGTCTCGTGGGAGTCGATCTTCATCCTGAACCTGCCGCTCGGCCTCGCCGCCGCGTTCTCCACCCTGCGGTGGGTGCGGGAAACGCGCGCCACCACGCACGCCGGAGGCTTGGACCTGCCCGGAGTGACGCTCCTTTCCGGTGGCCTGTTCCTCATCGTTTGGTCATTGATCAAAACACAGGAGCACGGCTGGACTTCTTCATACGTGCTCGGTTTCGGTGTCACGGGCCTCATCGTCCTCGGGCTGTTCGTCCTGCGAGAGCGCCGCACGGCCGACCCGCTGCTGCCGCTGTTGCTCTTCCGCTCCCGCTCACTGTCTGTGGGGGTCGCGCTCGTGGTCTCCGGCTTCTTCGCGCTGTACGGAGTGCTGTTCTTCATCGGCCTCTACCTGCAGAACGTGCACCACTACAGTCCCGTCCAAACGGGGGTACGGATGCTGCCGCTCACAGCGGTGTTCGCCTTCAGCGCGCCGCTAGGCGGCTTCCTCACCGAGAAGTTCGGCCCCCGGTGGCCGCTGTTCTCTGGCATGCTCATGCTCGCCGGCACGTTCTATGGCCTCACCGCTCTGGAGGCGGACTCGTCCTTCCATGAGCAGTGGCCGTACTTCGTCGTCCTCGGGCTGGGGATGGGGCTCGTGATCGTAGCTTCGACCGAGGCGATAGTCAGCAACGCGCCCGTCGAGCACGGCGGCATCGCTGGGGGCCTGCAGACGACGGCGAATCAGTTCGGCGGCGTACTCGGCACCACCGTGCTCGGATCGGTGGTCGTCAGCACCGTCGGCCACAGACTGCCGGGTGCGCTCGACGATGCGGGCGTGCCCAGCGTGGTCGCCGCCCGGGTAGCCGCGGACCCAGGGACCATCGGGCAAGGTCTCGCGCCGATCAGCCCGGAGATGAGCGGTCACATCGTGGCCGCCGTCACCGACGCCTCGACGCAGGCGTTCATGGACGGCTTGCACGCGGCGATGTGGGTGGGTGTCGGCGCGACGTCGGTGAGCGCACTGCTCGCGCTGCTCATCCGACGACGCGAGTACGGCGGAGCGTAGGACCGCTACCGGGTACGGGGTTGAGGAACCGGCGGGCAGCCGTTGGCGCTGAGAATGACCTTGCTCCTCGTTGTAGCGGTGAGCTGGTCGAATGCGAAAGGGCCAGGCGGTCAGGGCCCACTGAGGTGAGGGCAGGGTCCAGGGAAACACCGCTCCGACATCCTGCATAGCCTTCCGCGACCTGCGACGCAGCGGCTTACCGCCAATGGCTGTTCCGCTGTTCCTCAACCCCCTACCTGTCAGGCGGACCTCAACCCCGTTCAACTTCAAATCCGAATGATTGCCAACGATCGTAGCTCCGGAGTCCGCCTCTCCGGCTGCCGGCCGCGCACAGCGCCCCAAGACCATGAATCCCAGCATGAAACTGCTTTCTTAACGGGGCCTGGTGTGCGGAAATGCCGTACCTGAGCCTTCGACTCATCGCTGCTGCTCGGTAGGGATCCGCTGAGACAGGGCTACCACATCGAGTTCGACGGAGCCGCGTCGGTCCTGCTCGGAGGGGTAGGCGAAATATGGCGAGAAAATCCAGCTGATCAGACTTTCGTATGGAATTACATATTTCGAGACGCGCTCGTGATCAAGGTCCGGCAGGCTTTCCTTTTTCTCCCCCTGTCGGACGATCAAGGATTCCATATGAAGCGAGTGATCGCGAGTGTCACGGCGGCCACGGCCGCTCTGCTCGTGACCGCAGCCCCCGCCCAGGCCGCTCCCGCTCCCGCGGACCCGGTCAAGGCGTTGAAGAGCCGACTCGTCGCGGGCCAGGGTGTGAAGTTCACCGAGCTCAGCACCATGAAGAAGGAGGGCAAGACCGAGCCCTACCTCAAGCGCACGGGCTCGTTCCAGTTCGGCAGAGCCGGGATCGTCGCCTCGGACATCAGCTCGAGAGGCGCGATGCCGGTCGACCCGAGGATCGGGCAGTACAACGGTATGTTCGTCCCCGGGCGGACGATCCGGATCGGCACCACGAGCTACTCCCAGGGTGGCACCTACCGCGACAAGATGCCGAGTGGCAAGAGCTGGTACAAGAGCCCGGACGGCATGACCGGCGACGTGGCCGGCTGGTTCAGCCAGCTCGTGAACGTCGCCGAGCCGGCGACCCTCGCCACTCTGCTCAAGGGGGCCAAGCAGACCCGTAACACCTACACCGGCACCACCACGTTCGGCCGGCTCGCCAAGGTCTCACCCTGGTTCCGCGCCACCCTGCCGATCAGGTCGAGCGACAAGACCGTGGTGACGTTCAAGCTCACCGTGGACCGCAACCGGCTCCCGCAGCAGCTGACCACGTCCTTCCCGGTCACCGGCATCTTCGACAGCGCCGGCTGGGAAGGAGAGACGCTCAGCGCCGAGACCCGCTACACCGGCTGGGGGAGCAGGGTCTCCATCAAGGCTCCGCCCGCGAACAAGGTGACCACCAAGCTTGAGGACAAGGACGGCCTGCCCTAGCGGCCATCGGGCCCGGCGGCGGCGCCATGCGATGAGGACCTCCCGGGGCGGTGACTCCCGCGTCGGGGGCTCCCCGCAGGGCACCTTGACGGCTGGACCCCTTCGTAAGAACGCCGGTGAGCACCCCCGGATCAGGGGCCGGTGAGGCGGCGGTCGCCGTTGGTGGTGACCACGTAGACCTGCCAGTTGTAGTACGCGTAGTAGTTCCTGATGTCCCGCTTGATCTGGCGGGCGTGCAGTTGCACCGCGTCGACGTACGCCCAGGAGTGGTTGTAGGCGTACAGCGCTCGCCGGTAGTCGCGCGGTGCTCCCGAGGCACGCAGGTAGTTGGCCGCGGCGAGCAGGGCGTCGCGGGTGTCCTGGATGTCGCCGCCCATCCCGTAGGCGGCCCAGGTGCCCGGCATGAACTGCATGGGTCCCTTGGCGCCGGTGTGGCTCGGTGAGCGTACCCGGCCGAACTTGGTCTCGACGAACATCACCGCCGCGAGGATCTCCCAGTCGACGCCGAACCGGCGCTCGGCGTGCTTGAAGTGGCCGAGCAGGACATCGGCGGGCTTGGCCGGCTGGACGCGGAACTTCGCCGACCCGCTGATGGGGTGGACGAGGGAGAGCAGGTTCCGGATGGCCGTCACATTGTCCTTCGCCTGCGCGGCCAGGGACTTCGACAGCCTGGCGTAGGTGCGGGAGGCGACCTCCGGATTGCGGGCGAGATAGCGGTAGACGCGCTGCTGCTGCAGGGCCAGCAGCACCACCGGCTCGGGGGGCTGCCCCTTGCCGGGGTCCCCGTCGCGGATCCAGTCGTCGGTGGCGCGCCGGAGCTCCGCGACGGTGCCGGTCAGGGAACGGGCCAGTTTCGCGGGGTCCTTGGGGATCGCCGCCTTCGGATCGGGCAGGGCGGGTCGCGACCCCGCCGACTGCTCCGGAGCCGGCTGTGCCGCTGTCCGACCCGGAGCTGGCTGACCTGGAGCTGTCTCGCTCGGAGCTGTCCGGCTCGGCGCGTTCGACGAGGCGGCACCCGACGAGGTGGCACCCGACGAGGCGGCGCAGCCGGAGGTCGCCACGGCCAGGCTGACGAGCGCCGCGGCCATCGGTCTCCACCGGCCGGTACGCACGGCCGGCGGTACGGGCATCGCCCGCCCGCTCGGTCGGTGGCTGTGAATCCCCGCGCGCTGATCACTCATCGGTCTCAACGTACCCGAGCGACGACCTCTCAGGGGCAGGGCTACCAGAACACCCAGGGGCTTTCGCTGCCCCCGCCGAAGGCGGAGGTGCCGCTCCTGCGCCAGCGTTGCCGGACGTTGAGCTTCGCACCTGTGCGCTGAGCGGTGACGGTGAACGGGCCGCAGGTGGCGACCGCGCCGTCGCCGGCCGGCGACAGACCGGTGCAGATCATGGGCGGGGACACGTTGGTATCGGCGTCGGTGTTGTACAGCTGGACATGTACGTCCGAGCGCACATCGGCGGCGCCCCGGATACGGCCGAGGAGATGGAAGACATCGCCGACCAGGGCCATGCACGGTGACATCTGCGTGCCGGTGCCGTCTCCGGTGGAGATCCACGCCCTACACCGCCACTGGGGTTTCGGCTGTTCGGAAGCGGGGGGGTCGGCCGGGCCCTCGACTTCCGGTGCCACCTCCGTCTTCGGCCGTGCGGGTTTCGGCGACGGTGTGGCGGTGCCCTTGGCCTTCTTGGCGGGCTCAGTGGCGGTGACCGGCGGGGTGCTGGGCACCGTCTTGGGTTTGGGTTTGGGTTTGGGGAGAGGGGACTCTTCCGAGGCGGGGGCGTCGGTTTGCGGGATCGGTGGTGTGTTCCGGGCCGTCATGGGGGGAGCCAGGGCGGCCGCGGTCGTGGAACGCCCTGCCGGCACGGTGAGGCCGGCCTCGCCGGAGGAGTTCACGACCAGGGCTACGGCGGCTGAGGCGGCCAGCGCGGTCGTGACCGCCGCCGCGCCGATCAGGCGCGGCCTGAGCCGTGATCGTGACTCGGGACGGGGACGAGGCGAGGTGGCGGCCAGATCGGGGGCCAGGGGTTCGCGGGTGATCGCGGGGTCGGCCGTCCGGCTGATCGGGGGCAGCGCGGGCAAGCCGGCCAGGGCCGGCACCAGGGTGTGTGCGGTCGCGGCCACGTGATCGATGGAGGGCCGCTGCGCCGGATCTTTCGCGACACAGGCAGTGATCATCGACCAGACGGCATCGGGCATCCCGGCCAGCCTGCGTGGGGCCGAGATCGCGTGCTGGCGCAACACGGCCATCGGATGGTCGCCGACGAAGGGCGGACGTCCGGCCAGCAGCTCGTACAGCACCAGGCCGGTCGCGTAGACGTCCACGGCAGGGGTGGCAGGTCGCCCATCGGCCACTTCGGGCGCCAGGTAGGAAGGGGTACCGAGAATCAGGCTGGTCTGGGTCAGACCGGGGCCGTGCGCGAGACGCGCCACGCCGAAGTCGGTCAGCCGTGCCTGTCCGGCGGCATCGACCAGGACGTTCTCCGGTTTGACGTCACGGTGAACCACGCCGTGGGCGTGGGCGTGCGTCAGTGCGTCGGCGATCTGGCCGATCAGGCGTACGGCCTCGGCGGGAGGTAATGAGCCACGCTCACGCAGCAGCGCCCGTAGATCCTTTCCGTCGACGAGATCCATCACCAGGGCGAGCTGGTCGCCCCCCATCACGAAGTCGCGCATCGTGACAATGTGGGGATGGCGCAGCGCGCGCAGCACGTTGCGCTCCTGCACGAACCGCAGTACCAGACCGTCGTCGGCGCTGAGGTTCTTGTGGAGAGCCTTCACCGCCACCGGCTCGCCGGTGGCCACCGAGCGGGCTCTCCACACCGTGCCCATTCCCCCGGTGCCGATCTCTCCCAGCAGCTCGTACCGGCCGGCGAGTAGCGCCTCAAGACCGTCAGCCGTCATGCGTGCCCCCTTTGCCGCACCGGGCGAGTTATCAAATTAACGAATCCCTCGAAATAAAAGAAATGGCGACCTATTACTGGATTCTCCCGTGGGACCAGCTCATCGGGCCGATCGATCCACTCAAGGTGAACGGCGGCCCAGGTGACGCACTCTGCCGAGTAAAGATCATAGGGCGCGACGGCGCGTAAACGAATACGGAGTTTCGCCTCTTGACCGGATACCCGAGAGCGTAAGGGGGCGAGGGCGAGGCTGCCGAGCCCCGCAGTGAAGTCGGCGGCAATCTGTCCGGGAGGTCGTGCCCGCCCATGGGAGTGCTTGAGAGTCGCACGCGGTGGATAATCCTTTGCACGCCGAACCACTGCCCGCCTAGGCTCGCCGGGGTGCGACGTACCGTCATCGTCGGTGACATCCACGGCTGCTTCGACGAACTGCTCGAACTGCTGGAGAAAGTCGGCCTCCGCCCGGACGACCTGCTGGTCAGCGTCGGCGATCTGGTCGACCGCGGCCCGGCACCCGGTGAGGTGGTCAGGCTTTTCCGCGAGCGTCCGAACTCGGTCGTGGTCATGGGCAACCACGAGAGGAAGCACGTGCGCGGGATCTTCTCCTACGCGCAGGAGATCACGCGCTTGCAGCTGGGCGACCGCTACGCCGAGACGGTCCACTGGATGCGGACGCTGCCGTACTACTTCGAGAACGAGCATGTCCGGGTCGTCCACGCCGCGATGCTGCCCGGAATTCCGCCGGCCGACCAGAAGGAGGAAATCCTCTGCGGCTCGACCAGCGGTCAGCGAGAGCTCACCGCGCTGTTCCCGGACGGCCACTGGCACGACCACTACACCGACATCAAGCCGGTCGTGTTCGGCCATCATGTGACCGGACGTGAGCCGATGATCCGCGACGGCAGGATCTTCGGCCTGGACACCGGTGCCTGTCACGGCGGGAACCTGACCGCGCTGTGCGTGCCGGGATTCACGGTCCACTCGGTGGAGGCGCACGCGGATCACTGGTCGGTCGCCAAGCGCCAGTGGCAGTTGCCCGTCCTGAAGACCAAGCCCTGGCATGACTTCACCTGGTCGGAGCTGGCTGAGGCGATCGTGCGATTCTCCTCGACGCCCGACGCCGCCGCGCGCGGCTGGCTGGAGACGGTCGAGAAGTGGGCCGCGGATCTGCGGTCGTCGTTTCCCGCCCTGGTGGCCGCGGCGCATCGCGTCGCCGACGGGCTCACCACGAACGAGCTGCGACGGCATCCCGCCGCGCAGTACCTGTTCCAGGCCCGTAACGGCCGGCTCGACCAGGCCGGCCTGGCCAGGCGGTGCTCGACCCCCCGCAGAACGATCGACATGGCGGCCGCGCTGGGGCTGGCCGTGCCCGAACCGCCCATCGGCCTGAAGGGGCCGTGACCACCTGCCCCAGGCCCCGGCCCGCACTCGCGGGCCGGGGCCTTTCGCGTGTTTCGGGGGCTTGACAGCGACGTTTCGGGCGGTCATATTTTCACCACTAACTTTACCTCTATAGAAAGTCCCTCATGGCAGGCACTGACCGCGGCGACCTCACCAGGACGGCGATCCTCGCCCTCCTCGGCACGGTCGGCCCGCTTAGCCGGACCGAGATAGCCCGGGAGCTCGACCTCAGCCCGGCGAGCGTCACGCAGCTGACGCGTGAGCTCATGGGCCACGGCATGCTGGAGGAACTCGACCTCAAGCCGTCGCGCGGCGGCCGGCCCGCCCAGCGGCTCGGCCTGGTGGGCAGTGCGGGCAGGGCGCTCGGCGTGAAGGTGACGGCCGACCACCTGGTGCTGGTGGACGTCAGGCTCGACGGTGAGGTGCTCGGCTCCTGGGAGCGTCCGTTCGACCCCGCCTCGCTCGACGCGCTCGGCGACCTGGCCGACGCGGTCGAGTCGGTGATGTCGGCGGCTCCGGCGGCCGGGCAGGCGCCGCCCCTGCTGGGCATCGGTGTGGGCGTCCCGGGGAGCGTGGACGACCAGGCGGTGGGCACGGTCAACGCGCCCACCCTGGGCTGGCAGGCCATGCCGGTCGGCGAGCGGCTGCGCCGCCGCCTCAACCTGCCGGTGCTGGTCGAGAACGACGTGAACGCGCTGGCCGCGGCCGAGCGGCTGTACGGCAGGGGCCGGACGCACCGCGACTTCCTGGTGCTGACGATCGGCCGGGGCGTCGGCGCGGCGATCGTGGCCGACGGCCGGGTGTACCGGGGTGCCAGGGGCGGGGCAGGCGAGTTCGGCCACCTCCCCGTCGATCCTTCGGGGCCGGTGTGCGGATGCGGCGCCCGGGGGTGCCTCGAAGCCTTCGTCGGTTCCGCGGGGCTCCTCGCGGCGGCCCGTGCCAAGCGCGACGGCGGCCGGCAGGACGAGACGGACCCCCTCGGCGCCGTGGCCGCTCTGGGGCGGGCCGCGGCGGGCGGGGACCGGGCGGCACTGGCCGTGTTCGCCGAGGCCGGGGCGATCCTCGGCCGGGCCACCGCCGGGCTGATCAACGTGGTGGACCCCGAGGTCGTCGTGCTGCTCGGCGAGGGGACGGCCGACTGGCCGCTCTGGCAGGCCGGGTTCGACCGGGCCGTGCGGGCGCAGCTGTATCCCGGGCGACGCGACATCTCGATCGAGGTGGAGAGCTGGGACGACACCAGCTGGGCCCAGGGCGCCGCCGCGCTGGTGCTGGCCACGCCGTTCGACGCCGCCGGAGCCGCCGGGGAACAGGGCCGCCTGGTCAGGGCCCGCCTCATCGAGGGCGGTCTGGTGAGCGCCCGCCGTACGAGTAAGGGAGCGATCGCATGACCCTCATCGCGGCCCGGCCGGAGGCCGGGCCCGCGCACGTGCGGCGGGAGCCGAGACGGCGGCTGCGGTACGCGGCCACCGTGGCGGTGTTCCTGCTGCCCAGCCTCGTCCCGCTGCTCCTTTACACGCTGATCCCGATGATCTGGTCGTTCTGGACGAGCCTCCACGAGTGGGACCTCATCACCGAGATGCGCTGGGTGGGCCTCGGCAACTACGCCGAGCTGATCGGGGACCCCCAGACCAGGGCGGCCTTCCTGCACACCCTGTACTTCATCGCCGGCTACCTGCCGCTGGTGTACCTGGGCGGGCTCGGGCTGGCGGTGCTGCTGAACCGGGCGATGGCCGGGCGGAGCCTGCTGCGCGGCGTGTACTTCCTGCCGGTCATCACCAGCTGGGTCGTCGTCGCGCTGATGTGGAAGTGGCTGCTCAACCCCGCCAGCGGGATCGTGAACTGGGCACTGGGTCTTTTCGGGATCAGCGGGCCCGGCTGGTGGACCGATCCAGGCTGGGCGATGCCGTCGGTCATCCTCGCCTCGGCCTGGAAGGACCTCGGCTTCGTGATGATCATCCTGCTGGCGGGCCTGCAGGCGATCCCGAAGGAGTACCAGGAGGCCGCAATGGTCGACGGCGCCACCGCGCTGCGCCGGTTCCGGCACATCACGCTGCCGCTGCTCTCCCCCTCGACGTTCTTCGTCATCGTGATCTCGCTGATCAACGGCTTCCAGGTGTTCGACCAGGTGAAGATCATGACGGGCGGCGGGCCGGCCGGCGCGACGCAGGTCGTCGTGTCGCAGATCTACGACCTCACCTTCCGGTACGGCAGGGCGGGCGCGGCCTCGGCGCTGTCGTGGCTGCTGTTCGCCGTCGTGCTGCTGGTGACCGTCGTCCAGATCCGGGGCCAGAAGCGGTGGGTGACCTATGGGTAAGGCGATCCGCCACCTGCTGGTGTGGCTGGGCGCGCTGGTGATGCTGTTCCCGTTCGCGTGGGCCGTGATCACCTCGATCACGCCGAGCGACGCGGTGCTGGCCGTGCCGCCCGACTTCACCCCCGACAACGCGAGCCTGGACGCGTACGGCAAGCTCCTGGAGACCCTGCCGTTCTGGCGGATCGTCGCCAACAGCGCCTGGATCGGGGCCGCCTCGACCGCGTTGCAACTCGTCACCAGCGCGATGGCGGCCTACGCGTTCGCCAGGCTGCCGTTCCCCGGCAGGGGCGCGCTGTTCGCGGTCTACCTGGCGACGCTGATGATGCCGCTGCCGGTGCTGGTCGTGCCCCTGTTCATCGAGATGCGCACGTTCAACCTGGTCGACACCTACTTCGCGCTGCTCGCGCCGACCATCGCCTCGGCGTTCGGGGTGTTCCTGCTCCGGCAGGCGATCAACCAGGTGCCGAAGGAGTTCGACGAGGCGGCCGTGCTGGACGGCGCCGGACATTTCCGGATTTTTGTGTATGTCGTGCTGCCGCTGATCAGGCCCGCCCTGGCGACCTTCGCCATCTTCGGGTTCATGGCCAGTTGGAACAGCTACCTCTGGCCACTGATCATCATCAAGTCGCCCGAGTTCATGACGCTCCCGCTGGGGCTGGCCACGCTGCACGGCCAGTTCACCACCGAGTGGGACGTGGTGATGGCCGGTTCGGTGATCAGCGTCGTCCCCATTCTCATCCTGTACGTCTTCGCGCAGAAGCACGTCATCGCCAGCGTCGCTCAGTCCGGGCTCAAGTAAAGGAATCCCCCCATGCACACCAGGAAGTTCCAGATGGCCGCCGTGCTGACGGCCGCGTTGCTCGCCGCCGGATGCTCGCAGGGCTCGGCGACGAGGACCTCGTCGGGCGAGGACGGCAAGACGACGCTGCGCTACTTCACCTTCTCGGCGGCGCCGGACCACCTGAAGGACCTCGACAAGATCGTCGCCGCGTTCGAGCGGGAGAACCCGAAGATCGACGTGGTCGTGGAGACCGCACCCTACGACGAGTACTTCACCAAGCTCCAGACCAGCATCGCGGGCGGCACCGCGCCCGACACCTTCGAGCTCAACTACGAGAACTTCGTCACCTACGCCAGCGCCGGTTCGCTGCTCGACCTCGGCTCGGTCGCGGGCGACGGCGACCCGTCGGTGTACGCGCAGGAGTCGCTGAACGCCTTCAAGCGCGACGGCAAGCAGTACGCGCTGCCCGCCTCCTTCTCCACGGTCGTGCTCTTCTACAACAAGGACCTGTTCGAGAAGGCCGGGGTGGACGTCCCGACCGCCGACTGGACCTGGGCCGAGGAGCAGGCCGCGGCGGCGAAGCTGACCGACAAGAAGAAGGGCGTGTTCGGCGACTTCCAGCCGGTGCAGTTCTTCGAGTTCTACAAGACGCTCAAGCAGGCGGGTGGCGAGTTCCTGACGGCCGACGGCAAGAAGTCGGCCTTCAACAGCCCGCAGGGCGTCAAGGCGGCGCAGTGGCTGGTGTCCAAGGTGGGCAAGACCATGCCGACCGAGGCCGAGATCGGCGGCACCGCCGACTACGACACCAACCTCTTCAAGTCCGGCAAGCTCGCGATGTGGCACAACGGCATCTGGCAGTTCGCCGGGCTGAAGGACGTGCCGTTCGAGTGGGACGTGGTCGTCGAGCCCGGTGACGCCACCCGGGCCAGCGCGGTCTTCCACAACGCCGTCGCCGCGTCCTCCACCACCAGGCACGGCAAGGAGGCCTGGGCCTGGGCCCGCTTCCTGTCATCCTCGGGCACCGCGGCCACCACCCGCATCGAGTCGTCGTGGGAGCTGCCGCCCGTCTCCGACCAGGCGGTGCTGTCGGGCTACCTCAAGGACCCGAAGCCGGCCAACCGCCAGGCCGTGTTCGACGCGCTCGAGTCGATCGCGCTGCCGCCGGTCATCAAGCGCCAGCAGGAGATGCAGGACGCCGTGACCAAGGAACTGAGCGAGGCCGCGGCCGGCCGCAAGCCGGTGCCCGACGCGCTCAAGGCCGCCGCCGCCGCGGTCGACGCCCTGCTCGGCTAGTTTCCCTACTTCCAGGAGATACGTTCTCGTGACCCTCGTGTCGCACAGCCTCGACGTGATCAAGAGGTTCCAGTCCCACACCGGCGCGTACCCGGCGTCGCCCACCTTCTCCGCCTACCGCGGCTACTCGTGGCTGCGCGACGGCGCGTTCATCGCCGAGGGGGTGAGCCGGCACGGCGACGTGGCCGGGGCGGACGCCTTCCACGCCTGGAGTGCCGGAGTGCTCGGCGACCGCGCCGGCCAGGTCGACGCGCTCGTCGCCCGCGCGGCCCGCGGCGAGCGCGTCTCGCCGGCGGAGATGCTGCCCACCAGGTTCACCCTGGACGGCGTCGACGGCGATGACGAATGGTGGGACTTCCAGCTCGACGGTTACGGCGCCTGGCTGTGGGCGCTGCGCGAGCACTCCCTCCGGCACGGCAGGGCGGTTCCCGGCGTCGAGAAGGGCGTCAGGACCGCGGTCAGCTACCTGACCGCGTTCTGGCAGCTGCCCTGCTACGACTGGTGGGAGGAGCACGTCGAGCAGCGGCACGTGGCGACGCTCGGTTCCGTCCACGCCGGCCTGCGGGCGGCCCTGGCCCTCGGTGTCCTCAGCGGCCCCGAGGCGGAGGCCGCCGCCGAGGCCGTGGCGGGCATCGCCGCGCTGGTCGCGGCCGAAGGCGTCGTCGCGGGCCGCCTGACGAAGTGGCTGGGCACCGACGCGGTGGACGCGAGCCTGCTGGCCTGCGTCGAGCCGTTCGGGCTCTACCCGGCCGACCACCCGGTGGGCGCCGCGACGGTGGCCGAGGTGGAGCGGCAACTGGCCAGGGACGGCGGCGTGTTCCGGTACCTCGCCGACACCTTCTACGGCGGCGGCCGGTGGGTGCTGCTCGCCGGGTTCCTCGGCTGGAACCACGCGCGGGCGGGCCGGACGGCCGAGGCCACCCGGTACCTCGACTGGATGGCGGCCCAGGCGACCCCCGAGGGCGACCTGCCCGAGCAGGTGTCGGACGTGCTGCTGGCTCCCGAACGACACGACGAGTGGGTGGCTCGGTGGGGCACGGTCGCCACGCCCCTGTTGTGGTCGCACGGGATGTACCTGATTCTCGCCGACGAACTGGGGGTGCGGGCATGATCCGGCATCGTCCGTACGGGTCCGGGCATCCGTACGCCACGACCGAGGACCAGCGCGTGCCGGCTCTGCCGCTCGACGGCGAGACGGTGGAGCTGCGGGTGCGCGCGTCGGCGAAGGTGACGGCGGTGGTCTGCGAGTGGCTGGTGGACCACACCACCCGGGTCGAGCTCCCGCTCAGCCGCGCGGACGGCTCGACCGCGCGACCGGGCGTCCCCTCCGCCGCCCCGGCCCCGAGCGGCGGGGGCACGGCCGTCGACGGGGGGCATCTGGCCGCCGCGCAGGCCCGGGCCGCGCGAGCGGTGTCCGGGTCGTGGGTGGTGACGACACCCGTGCTGCGCAGCGGGCATCACTACTCCTACCGGTTCGTGGCGACGCTGGACGGCGGAGGAAGCCGGCGCGGCAAGTGGTTCGAGGTGACGGCGGCGACCTGGTCGGAGACCGGCGGGAGGCTCCACGTACGCGGAAGCGACCGGGTCGTACCCGGCAGCGTCCGATGGCTGGGCGACGGCGAAGGCGTGCGGCGGGTCCGGTTCGAGCTGGCCCTGGCCGAGGGCGAGCACGTGGTGGGCTTCGGCGAGCGCTTCGACGCCGTGGACCAGCGCGGACGCGAGCTCGACGCGGTGGTGTTCGAGCAGTACAAGACGCAGGGCGCGCACGGCCGCACGTACCTGCCGATGCCGTTCGCCCTGGTGGTGGGCGGCGAGGAGAGCTGGGGGCTGCACGTCGAGACATCCCGGCGCACCTGGTACGACGTGGGCGCGAGCACGCCCGGCCGGCTCCGGGTCGAGGCCGAGGTCGGGCCCGACGCCGAGCCGGCCCTGCGCGTCTACGACAGCGCGTCCCTCGCGACGGCTTCCGGTCCTGCCCCCGACGGCGCGCCCCGGGTGACCCCCGGTGACGTGCTGCACGCCTTCCTCGACGACGTCGGGCGGCCCAGCGAGCTGCCCTCCTGGGTGTTCCGGCTCTGGGCCAGCGGCAACGAGTGGAACACCCAGCAGCGCGTGCTGGCCGAGCTGGACCGGCACCGCGAGCACGGCATCCCCGTCGGCGCCGTGGTGATCGAGGCGTGGAGCGACGAGAGCACGTTCACCGCGTTCAGGGGCGCCGAGTACGAGCCGTCGGAGGAGCCGCACCGGCTCGCCGACTACACCTTCCCGGCCGACGGGCCGTGGCCGGACCCCAAGGGCATGGTGGACGAGCTCCACGAACGTGACATCAAGGTGCTGCTCTGGCAGATCCCGCTGCAGAAGACGCGCCCGCACCCGAGGCACCAGGCCGCCGTCGACGCCAGGCAGCTGGTCGAGCGCGGATACGGCGTGCGGGAGGCCGACGGCAGGCCGTACCGCAACCGCGGCTGGTGGTTCCCGCTCGCGCTGATGCCCGACCTGTCGTCGCAGGAGGTGCGCGACTGGTGGACGGCCAAGCGCGCCTACCTGGTCGAGGAGGTCGGGATCGACGGTTTCAAGACCGACGGCGGCGAGCACGCCTGGGGGCACGACCTGCGCTACGCCGACGGTCGGCGCGGCGCGGACGGCAACGGCCTGTTCCCCGTGCACTACGCCCGTGCCTTCGGCGATCTGCTGCGCCGGCACGGCAGGGCTCCGGTGACGTTCAGCCGGGCCGGGTTCGCCGGGTCGCAGCCCCACGGCGCGTTCTGGGCGGGGGACGAGGACTCCACCTGGGAGGCCTTCCGCTCCTCGATCAGGGCCGGGATCACCGCCTCCGCCTGCGGGATCGTCTACTGGGGGTGGGACCTGGCCGGCTTCTCCGGCGAGGTGCCGAGCGCGGAGCTCTACCTCAGGGCGGCCGGGGCGGCGGCGTTCATGCCGATCATGCAGTATCACTCGGAGTTCAACCACCACCGCACGCCCAGCAGGGACCGCACGCCGTGGAACATCGCCGCCCGGACCGGCGACGAGCGGGTCGTGCCGGTGTTCAGGCGGCTGGTCGAGATCCGCGAGAGGCTCGTGCCGTACCTCGCCGAGCAGGCTCGCCAGGCGGTCGGTGGGGGAGCGCCGCTAATGCGCGGGCTCTTCTTCGACCACCCCCGCGACCCGCGGGTGTGGGACTTCCCGCTGCAGTACAAGCTCGGGGACGCGCTGCTCGTCGCCCCGGTCACCGCACCGGATATTTCGGAAATACCGGTGTACCTCCCTGAGGGGGAGTGGGTCGACGTCTGGACCGGCACGGTCCTCGGCGGCTCGCGGGTGGTGACGCTGCCCGCCCCCGTCGACCGGCCTCCCGTGCTCTGTGCGGCGGAACGCTGGCCGGGCCTCTCCTTCGTGTTCGAATCCGCTGTGCTCGAACCCTGAGAGGAGCACCCTCCGTGAGTTGAGGAACGCCCACGGACGGTGCCCGCTCCCGGAGTGCGGCATCCGAACCTCCGACAGCGACGCCTAGGCCCGCGCCGTGCGGGCCTGGGAGTAGACGGCCGTCGCCGCCAGGGCCATCAGGCCGAGCATCCAGTACTGCCACGACTGGGAGAGGCCGAGGAAGACCGTGGCGTTCTGGATGACCTGCAGGAGGACGACGCCGAACAGGACGCCGACGAAGCTGCCCCGGCCGCCGAAGATCGAGGCCCCGCCGAGCACGACCGCGGTGATGCTGGCCATCGTGTAGCTGACGCCGGCGGTCGGGTCGCCCACGCCGATCTGCGCCATCAGCAGCAGGGCGCCGACCACGGTGAACAGCGCGCTGGCCAGGTAGACCACGAGGTGGACACGGGCCACCGGGATGCCCCGCTTCCGCGCCGCCTGCTCGGACGAGCCGGCCCCGCGCAGCCGGAGCCCCGTCATGGAGCGCCTGGACATCACCTCCAGCGCGACGAGGACACCGGCACCGACGATCACCGCGTACGGGATGGGGCCGATGCGCGCGCCGAGCGCCTCGGTGACGGAGGTGGAGATCGATCCTCCGGGCGAGTCCCGCATGACCAGGGAGAGTCCCTGGAGCGCGGTGTAGGTCACCAGCGTCGCGACCACCGGGGTCACCCGGGCGAATCTCACCAGCATGCCGTTGGTCAGTCCCACGCCGGTCGCCGCGAGGACCATCAGCAGGAAGCCCAGGGCCCACCATCCGGCGCCGTACCCGTCGAGGACGTAGAACGACGCGATGACCACGAGGGTCCCGCTCAGCGGGCCGACCGACAGGTCGATGCCTCCGGTGAGCATGACGATGAGCTGGCCCGCGGCGAGGAAGAGCACGGGGGCCAGCAGCCCCAGCATGCTGGCGATGTTGAACTCGGACAGGAAGCGGTCGCTCCGGGTCGCGCTCACCGCGGCCAGCAGCACGATCGCGACGGCGAGGAACGCGCTGGGCGCCTGCTCGCTGGAGAGCAGCCTGCGGAACCCGCCGAGCAGGCCGGTGCCCCGGGCCCGCTCGGTGGTCTCGGCGCTCCGCGCCGAGGTCGCGGCGGTGAGGGACGCCTCGGTGATGGCGTGCTCGGAGATCTGCTCCCCGGTCAGCTCGCGGACGACCTCCCCCCGGGAGAAGACCAGCACCCGGTCGCAGAGCCCGGCGAGCTCGACGTTGTCGGAGCTGAGCACCACCACCGGTGTCCCGGAGGCGGCGGTGGAGCGGAGCCGGTGGTAGATGTCGGAGCGGACGCCGACGTCGATGCCCTGGGTGGGCTCGTCGCAGAGCAGCACTTTGGGCGCGGAGAGCAGCGACCGGCCGAGTACCACCTTCTGCTGGTTGCCGCCGGACAGGTGGTCGACGGCGGAGTCGGGTGAGGCCACCTTGATGCCGAGTTTCCTGATCTCCTCGGCCACGATCGCGTTCTCCGCCGAGCCTCGTACCACTCCGGCGACCGCGGTCCTGCCGGTGGCGGCGACGCCCAGGTTCTCCTTGACCGACAGTACGGTGGCGACGCCCTCGACGTGCCGTTCCTGGGGCATGAGCACCACCCCGGCCCGCCGGGTCCGGCGGGGGCTGCCGAGTTCGACGGTCCGGCCGTCGACGGTGACGGTGCCACCGGTGACCGGGTCGGCTCCGCCCAGCGCGCGGATGAACTCGCGCTGCCCGTTGCCCTCCACCCCGGCGAGGCCGAGGACCTCGTTGCGGGCCAGCGTGGTGGTGATCCCGCGGAGCCGGTCCGAGCGCAGGTCACGGACCTCCATCACGACGTCGCCGACCGAGAAGGGGCGCGGCGGGAACAGCGCGTCGATCTCCCGTCCCGCGATGCGGGTGACGATCTCCTCCTCGGTCACCTCCGAGGCGAGGAAGGTGCCGCGGATCTGCCCGTCGCGCAGCACGGTGAGACGGTCGGACAGGGCCATCACGTCGGGCAGCCGGTGGCTGATGTAGACCACCGCCATCCCGTCGGCGGCGAGCTTCCTGATCTGCTCGAACAGCCTCTCGATCTCGGCCACCATGAACGGCTCGGTGGGCTCGTCGAGGATCAGGACGCCGGGCTCGCAGGCGAGGGCCCCGCAGATCTCGACGGCCTGCTTCTCGGCGAGGGTCAACCGGCCGGCCGCGGCGGCCGGGTCGATGTCCATCCCCATGGGCAGCAGCTTTTCCCTGGCCCAGTCCTGGGCGTCGCCGAAGGACGGGCGGAGCCGTTTCGGCACGCTCAGCAGGAGGTTCTCGGTGACCGTGAGATCGGGGAGAAGCGCCGGATGCTGGAAGGCGATGGCCAGGCCCTGCTCCCGGGCGGCGATCGGGGACGACTGCCGCATCGGCGAGCCCGAGATCTCGACGGTGCCAGCGTCGGGTGCCAGCGCACCGGAGGCCACCGCCATGAGCGTGGACTTTCCGGCGCCGTTCCCGCCGACCAGGGCGTGTACCTCGCCCGGGTGCGCCTGGAAATCGACCCCGTCGAGCGCGACCACGCCGGGGAAGCGTTTGGTCACTCCACGGAGAACCAGTCCAGCGGTCGATTCGACCATGCGAAGGATCACTCCTTACTCCGGCTCAGTGCGTTCCGCCGGGCGCGTGCCCGGCGGAAGACGACAAGTGATCAGCTGTAGGCCTGCTTGAGCTGCTCCGGCGTGAGCTCGGAGGACAGGATCGCGCTGGCGGGAAGGGAGGGGTCGCACTTGGGGAGCTTCGACTTGTCGAGCGTGTTCTCGAAGATCGGGATGTTGATGATCTCCGGCTCGTCGTTCTTGATCCCCTGGTGCGCGGCGACGGCCTTGCGCAGCGCGAGACGGATGATCCAGGTACGCGAGGACACGGTCACGGTCTGGAAGTTCGGCTGCTTGCCCGAGTTGTCCTTCCAGGCGCAGGCGAAGCCGTTGAGGTCGTTGGCGGTCCACAGCGGCAGCGGCCGGCCGGCCTGCAGGAAGGCGCGGATGCCACCGAGGGAGGCGTCACCGGAGTCGGTGATCACACCGTCGATGGTCGGGTACTTGGTGAGCAGCCCGGACACGACCTTCTGCATCTGGGCGGGGTTCCAGTTGGTGTCGATCGGCTTGCCCGGGTCGTTCAGCAGCTTGACGGCCGAGCAGCCGGCGTTCTCCTTGAGCTCCTTCTCGATGCCGACCAGCTCGGTGAGGCTCTGGGTGTTGCCCGGCGTACCGCCGAGGAAGACCACGTTGCCGCCCTTGGTGCCGAGCGCCTCGCACATCCAGCGGGTCCAGGTCACGCCGTCGTTGACCGTGTTGTGGCCGACGAACGTCGTGTAGTCCGTGCCCGGCTTGCCACCGGGGTTGGCCGTCCACGGCACCACCTGCACGCCCGCCTTGTACGCCTCACGCAGGGTGGGCAGCAGCGCCTCGCCGGCGTCGGGGAAGACCACCAGGGCCTCCACACCCTGGGCGACCAGGGCCTTGACGTCGCTGATCGCCTTCTGCGGGTTGTTCTGGCCGTCGGCGTACGGCAGCACGGTGATGTTGGGACACTTGCTCGCCTCGTCCTCGAACTCGGCGCGAGCCGTCTTGCGGAAGGCGTTGTCGCCGGTGCCGTCGGCCAGGGCGACCTTCACCGGCTTGGTGCCGCAGAAGTCCGCCATGGGGCGGAGGGCGGAGACGTCTCCGGTCCGGGCCGCGTCGTTGTAGACGGCCTCGACACCGCCGTTCGCGGCGGCCGGTTCACCGGGGCCACCGGCGCAGCCCGCCGCGCCGAGGGCGGCGAGGGCCAGGACGGCGACCGACTGACGGGCCCGCAGGCGGGTTTTGGTGAGGGACATTGTGATCTCCTGTTGGGGGAGGCCTCTAGGGCGAGGACAGCGTGGAAGCGGGTTCGAGGGAGCGGCTTCGCAGCCGCGCGCGTACGGAGTTCCAGGGCACTCCGCGGGCCACCACGCTGAGCGCGAGCACGCCGGCCTGGACCAGGAGCTGGGTGGCGGTGGACGCGCCGGCGGCGAGGACCACCTGGTTCAGCTGGGTGAGGAACAGCGCGGCGACGGCGGTGGCGGCCAGGTTGGTGATGCCGCCGGACAGCAGGCTGCCGCCGAGGACGACGGCCGCGATGGTGGGGAGCAGGTAGGTGTCGCCGAGCAGGATGTCCGGGGTGCGCAGGTAGCCGGCCAGCAGGATTCCGGCCAGCGAGTAGCAGATTCCGGCCACCACGTAGGCGCCCACCTCGTAGGAGCCGGTGGGCAGGCCGAGCAGCCGGGCCGCGGGCCGTCCGGCGCCGACCGCGATGAAGCGCCGGCCGAGCACCGTGTGCCGGATGCCCCAGTGCGCGAGGCCGATCACCACGACCGCGACCAGCAGCAGGTTGGGGATACCGGCCACCGAGCCGACCGCGAACGCGCTCAGCGCGGGACCGGCCGACGCGGGGAAGCCCTTGGAGACCTGCAGGACCACACCGATGAGGATCGAGTTCACCGCCAGCGAGGCCACGAACGCCGCGATGGAGAGCCGGACCACGGCGATGCCGATGACCAGTCCGCTCAGCGCGCCCGCGACCAGTCCGAGCGCGGCGGCCGCCCAGACCGGGACGCCCGACACCGCGGGCAGCTTGGTGGCCAGCACCGCGGCCAGCGCCATCCCGCCGGGCACCGACAGGTCGATGCCGCCGTGCGAGACGACGAGGGTCTGCCCGAGCGCGGCGATCGCCATCACCGCCGCGAACGGCAGCATCGACAGCACGGCGGATCCGGACAGGCTGCCGGGTGAGATCAGCGGGCTGACGGCGAAGAGCAGCAGCGTGATCAGCCAGATCGAGGAGAACCGGCCGCCTTTGAGGCGGCGCAGGTCGAGCAGCCCACCAGGACCGGCGCGCTCCGCCGGAGGCAAGGTCGTATGCCGAGACATTTTCCGAGTCCCTTCCTGGAAATCCGTGCTCAGATGGCGGTGTAGCCGCCGTCGACGGCCACGTCCGCGCCGGTCATGAAGCCGGCGGCGGAGCTCAGCAGGAAGGCGACCACCTTGGCCACCTCGTGCGGATCCGCCAGGCGCGCGATCGGGTGGCCGGCGATGAGGCTCTGCCGGGCGGATTCGGGATCGGGCTGGGACCGCAGGTAGGTGGCCAGCTGCTCGGTGGCCACCGAGCCGGGGCTGACCACGTTGCACCGGATTCCCGCGGCGGCGTAGTCGACGGCGATCTGGCGGGAAAGCTGCAGCACCGCTCCCTTGGAGGCGCAGTAGGCGGGCTGGTTGGGCAGGCCGACCGTCCCGGAGATCGAGGAGAGGTTGACGATCGCCCCGGGCGTCCGCTGGGCGAGCATCGCGGTCACCACGTGCTTGCACAGCAGGAAGGTCCCGGTCGCGTTGATGGTCATGACCCGGTTCCAGTCGTCAAGAGTGGTGTCGACCAGCGGTTTCGCCACGATCGTGGCGGCGCAGTTCACCAGCCCGTCGATCCGGCCCCACCGGTCGACGGCGACCCGTACCGTATGGGCGACCGCCTCCTCGTCGGTGACGTCCAGCCCGTGTGCCACGGCGTCGGCACCGTCGGCGCGGAGTTCGGCCGCGAGCCGCTCGACGAGCTCGACCCGCTGATCCGTGAGCAGGACGGACGCGCCGGCTGCCGCGCATTCGCGGGCCGTCGCGGCGCCGATCCCACCTCCGGCGCCACTGAGGATCACTACTTCCGGCACGACTCAATCCCTCTCAAGCACAATGTCCGATTTGGTCGGCCAGACTGGCATGCAGCACGCTGCATGTCAATGATGAGTACTGCGTTGACGTGCAACATGTTGCATGCCACTCTGGGGCATACTCAACTCACGGCGGACCCAAGGGGTGGCACTTTGCCCGGCGCAGATACCGAAACCGGCATCCGGATCGGCGTGGCTCAGGTCGGCGTCGACCGAACCGATGTGGCGGCGAACGTCGATCGGGTCGTCGACACCCTGCGAGAGGGTGCCGCGACCGGGCAGCGACTGGTGGTCTTCCCGGAATGCGTGCTCACCGGGTACCTGTTCGGCTCCCGGGCCGAGACGCACGCCGCCGCGATCAGCGCGGGGGACCCGAGGATCGGCCGCATCGTGGACGCCTGCCGCGAGTACTCCACCCACGCGGTGGTGGGCCTGCTGGAGGAGGCGGACGGACGCGTCCACAACACGGCCCTGGTGCTCGGACCCACCGGGATCATTGGCAGGTACCGCAAGCAGCACCTGCCCTACCTGGGCGCGGACCGGTTCGTCGACCCGGGCACCGACGCGGCGCCACGGGTGGTCGACACCCCCTTCGGCCGGGTCGGCGTGATGATCTGCTTTGACCTGCGCTTCCCCGAATCCGCCCGCGAGCTCGGGCTGCAGGGCGCCGACGTCATCGCGATGCCCACCAACTGGCCGGAGGGAGCGGACATCCTCGCCGACCACATGGTCCGCGTGCGCGCCCTGGAGAACCTGGTCCATCTCGCGGTCGCGGACCGCGCCGACTCCGAGTCCGGAACCCGCTTCATCGGCAGGAGCCAGATCATCGCCCCCTCCGGGACGGTGCTGGTGGACGCGGGGGAGAAGGAAGGGCTGTTCGGGGCGGCGATCGACGTCCGGGATTCCCGGACGAAGAGGCTGATCATCAGGCCGGGCGAGTTCGAGCTCCCGGTGTTCTCCGGGCGGCGCCCCGAGATGTACGGCGAGATCACCCGTCCGGTGACCCCGGACCGTTAACAGGAAGGCGGACACCACATGTGCGGGCCGGCACTCATCAGCGAGGCGACCAGGAACAGGATCGCGGCGTACTGCGCGAAGTTCCGCGAGGTCACCCGTAGCCCATTCGGTCCCGACGACGAGATCGGCATGCTGAACCTGCTCACCCCCGAGGCGTCACGTGAGGTGCTGCGGCGGGCGGACGGCGGCAGCGTCATCGACCTGTCGGTCGACTACTTCGTCGGGATGCCCTCGTGGACCAAGGCCGGCGATCCGGGTTTCCAGCAGTGGATGACGCACACGCCCGCCGGCACCGTCCTGGACGACATCACCGGAATGGGCCGCGCGCAGAACGAGCTGGTCTCCTACTCGGGTGACGCGATCTCGATGTACACCCACTGCGGGACGCACATCGACACCCTCAACCACTTCGGGTACAACGGCCGGATCTGGAACGGGTTCTCCGCCGAGGAGCACATCACCTCCCGGCACTGGACCAAGTGCGGCGCCGACAAGATCCCTCCCATCATCGCCCGCGGGGTCCTGTTCGACATCGCCGCGCTGCACGACGTCGACGTGCTCCCGGACAACCACGGGATCGGCGCGGACGACCTGCGCGAGGCCATGCGACGCCAGAACGTCGAGTTCCGGCCAGGTGACGTGGCGCTGGTGCGTACCGGCCGGATGCGCGCGTGGCCGAAGATCGACGCCTACATCGACAACAGCCCCGGCCTGAACCTGGAAGGGGCGCGGTTCCTCGCCCACCTGGGCGCGTCGGTCATCGGCGGCGACACCCTCGCCCTGGAGCAGATGCCCGCCGCGGACGAGGAGAACTGGCAGGTCGTCCACACCTATCTGCTGGGGGAGGCGGGCATCCCCATCATGGAGGTGGTCGACTGCGAGCAGATCTCGGCCGAGCGGCTCTACGAGTTCGCCTTCGTGGCCGCCGCCATGAAACTGCGCGGCGCGACCGGCGCCCCGATGCGCCCGCTGGCCATGCCGCTCCGCCCCTGACGCGACCCCATTCTTCCCTGATCGGATTGACCCCCGGAGGCATTACCACCATGCACGCCAAACCCACTGAATCGGTCATCGACCGGAGTCGTACGTCCTACGGTGATGACGGTTTCAGCAAATATCTCCGGCGTGCCTTCCTGGCCTCCAGCGGGTACGACGACGAGGCGCTGGACCGGCCGATCATCGGCATCGCGGTGACCACCTCCGACTACAACACCTGCCACCGCGACATGCCCGCGCTGCTGGCGGCGGTCAGGCGCGGGGTCCTGGAGGCCGGCGGCCTTCCCATGGAGTTCCCCACCATCTCGCTCGGGGAGATCCTGACCTCCCCGACGACGATGCTGTTCCGCAACCTGCTCGCGATGGACACCGAGGAGATGATCCGCGCCCTCCCGATGGACGCCGCGGTGCTGCTCGGCGGGTGTGACAAGACCGTGCCGGCCCAGCTCATGGCCGCGGCCTCCTCGGACAAGCCGGTACTGCTCGAGGTCGTCGGCCCGATGATGACCGGCAGCTGGCGGGGTGAGCGGCTCGGAGCCTGCACCGACTGCCGGCGCTTCTGGGGCAGGCACCGGGGCGGGGAACTCGACCAGGCCGAGATCACCAGTGTGCGCAACGAGCTCGTGACGACCGCGGGCACCTGCGCGGTGATGGGCACCGCCTCCACCATGGCCTGCGTCACCGAGACCCTCGGCATGATGCTGCCGGGCGGCGCGACGCCCCCGGCCGCCACCGGTGCCCGGCTCAGGCACGGCGCCGAGACCGGCCGCCGCGCCGTCGAGCTCGCCCGGTCGGGCGGCCCGGTGCCCAAGGAGATCATGACCCCCGCGGCGTTCCGCAACGCCATCCGGGTGCTCTCGGCGATGAGCGGCTCGACGAACGCGCTGATCCACCTGCTCGCCGTGGCCCGGCGGGCCGGCGTGGAGCTCGAACTCAGGGACTTCGACGTGATCGGTGCCGAGGTGCCGTTCCTGGTCGACTGCAAGCCCGCCGGCTCGGGGTACCTGGAGGACTTCCACCGTTCCGGAGGGCTTCCCGCGCTGCTGAAGGTCCTCGAACCGCTGCTCGAAGCGGAGACCGTCGGGGTCTCCGGGGACAGCCTGAAATCGCTGCTCGCCGAGACCCCCGCGCGGGAGGACTGGCAGACGACGATCCGCCCCCTGGAGGACCCGCTCGGACCCGCGGGGAGCCTGGCCGTGCTCCGGGGCACGCTGGCCCCGGGCGGAGCGGTCATCAAGACCGCCGCCGCGAGCCCCCACCTGATGAACCACACCGGTCCCGCCCTGGTCGTCGACTCGGCGCAGGAGGCGCAGCGGATCCTGGACGACCCGGATCTGGACGTCACCCCGGACCACGTACTGGTGCTGCGCAACGCGGGCCCGATCGCCGCGGGCATGCCCGAGGCCGGTGCCCTGCCCATCCCGGCCAAGCTGGCCCGCGCCGGGGTCCGGGACATGGTGCGGGTCTCCGACGCGCGGATGAGTGGCACCTCCTACGGCACCGTGGTGCTGCACTGCGACCCGGAGGCCGCCGCCGGAGGGCCGATCGCGCTCGTCCGCAACGGCGATCTCATCAGGCTGGACGTCGAGGCGCGACGGCTCGATCTGCTGGTGGACGAGGACGAGCTTGAGCGCCGCCGGGCGGACTTCACCCCGCCCGAGCTGCCCGAGCGAGGCTGGCGGCGACTGTACGCGCAGACGGTTCTCCCCGCGGGTGAGGGCGCCGATCTGTCGTTCCTCTGATCCCGCAGAGCGGTAATGCTGCATGTTGCATGCTGCACTACTGTGCGCGTGGTACCTTTTTGCCCAACCAAGGGCGCCTGATCATTCAGTCGGGCGCCGGACCGATCCCCCCGGGAGTCTTGTCGGATGGAACAGATTTCGGTGGACCAGGCATCGCTGACGGCCCGGACCTTCGAGGTGGTTCGCCGTGCCATCATCACCGGTGAGCTGGCTCCCGGGACGCTGCACTCCGTGGTGGGGATAGCGGCCCAGCTCGGCGTGTCCAGAACCCCGGTCAGGGAGGCCCTGCTCCAGCTGGCCACACACGGAGTCGTCAGATTCGAGCGCAGCCGCGGTGTCCGGATCCTCCAGATGACCACGCGTGACATCGAGGAGATCTACTCGCTCCGCTTCCTGCTGGAGGTCCCCTCGGTGTACCGCGCGGCGACCATGATGGACGACGCCCAGATGGCACTGGTCGCCACGGCCCTGGAGAAGATGCGCCAGGCGGGCGAGGCCGGGGACGAGCGCCTCTTCCAGGAGGAGGACGTGAAGTTCCACCAGCTCATCCTGGAGTCGGCGGGCAACGCACGGGTGACCCAGTCCGTCGCGACGACCCGCGCCCAGATGTCCGCCCGGGGCTTGTCCACCACCCAGACGCGGACTCTCGCCGACATCTGGCGGGTCCACGAGCGCATCCTCGACAACATCCGGGCCCGTGACAACCAGGGCGCCGCGCAGGCCATGCACGACCACCTGCTGGAGACCACCCGCCTGCTGCTGACCCAGTCCACCGGCGACCCGCGGACCGGCGCCGACTTCGAACCCCCGACCCTCCCCACCTTCCCACACTAGGACCGCACGTAGCCTTTCGGGCGATCTATCCCAGCGGTGACGGGCCGGGTGCGGAGTCGTGCGCGTCGCGGGCTTCGAGGAGCGCGGGGAGGTGCTCCCCGCTCCAGGCGCGTGCGGCCGCGATGAGGGTCAGCAGGCTGCGCCCCAGCGCGGTCAGCTCGTACTCGACCCGGGGCGGGTTCTCGTCGTACGCGGTGCGGGTGACCAGACCGTCGCGCTCCATCGCCCGCAGGGTCTGGGTGAGCACTTTCGGGGTGATGCCGCGCAGCGGTCCCCGCAGTTCGTTGAACCGCCGCCGGCCGCCTTCGAGACAGAGCACGACCATCGCGGTCCACTTGTCGCCGATCCGTATCGGCATGGCGCTGGACGGGCACACGGGGTCGAACATCTGCGGGTCCAGGGGTTCGACCATGAACGCGAGGCTATCCCAGTATCTTTGAGGTAACCAGTATCCCCTGGATACCGTTCTGTCCGGCGGCGACATACGCGACCAGACAGGAGCGACATGAGCGGCATCGTCATCTTCGGGGCGGGAGGCCGGGCGGGACGGGCGATCACGGCTGAGGCACGTGGGCGCGGACATCACGTCACGGCCGTGGTCCGGGATCCGGACAGGTACCGCGACATTCAGGCGGACGGTGTCCACGTGGTGCGGGGCGACGTCACGGACCTGGCGGCGATCTCCTCGATCGCGCCCGGCCATGATGCCGCGGTTCAGGCGGTGAGCCCGTTCTCCGGCCCGGAGCAGGGCTTCGCCGGCCTCGACCCGCAGTTCTTCGTCAAGGCGGCCGACGCCCTGCTGCACGGTCTGGCGGAAGCGCGCGTGCCCAGGCTCGTTCTGGTCGGACTGTTCGCGAACCTCCGCGACGCCCACGGGCGTCCGGTGATGGACGATCCCTCGGTCTTCCCGGCTGAGATCCGGCCGTTCGCCATCGCGCACACGGCCGGCCTGGACCGGCTCCGGGCGGCCGGGAACACCGCGGTCGACTGGCTCATGCTGACCCCGCCCGCGCTGCTGGATTCGGCCGGTCCCAGGACCGGCCGCTACCGGATCGGGGGAGAGACCGTGCCGCGATCGGCATCGGCGCAGCTGTCCTATGCGGACCTCGCGGTGGCGGTGATCGACGAAATCGACACGCCACGGCACCACCGCACCCGCGTCTCCGTCTTCGACTGAGCCGGAAACGAAATGGCTCCGCACGACCACCCTAACCTGAAAAAGAGAGCACCGACCCGGCGGCATCGGCTCCGGGGCTCGAGGCTTCGATTGATTGTCTTACCGTTATCTCTGCTGCGGGAGCCCGATTAAACAGTGACGGGCCCTCCCGGGGGGTTCCGGGAGGGCCCGTCACATAAGAATGGCGGCGAGGCGCCAGACCTCCACATCGCGAGGGACGATCACCTGAACCACGAAATGGGGAATGGCCGCCGAGTCCGGAGCCCCACCGCCGGAACCGGGTCGTAGCCGGTGCCGTCTGTCAGCAGTCGGCGGTGCCGCTCGGCTGGTACACGCCGGCGTAGAGATCCGCGCGACTGTACGCGCCCACCCATTCGCATGGGCCGTCGGGCCACCCGTTGACCACCGCGCGCATTTGTTTCGATGAGCCGCACGCGTTGTAGACCCGCGCGTACCAGTAGATGATTTGCTTTTTCACGGCTCCTTCGTAGGCGCCGCATCCAAGTATCTGCACATCGCCCGGCGTCGGCGCTGCGGAAGCCGATGCCGGTGCGGAGGCGAACATCGCCCCGGCCAGAATTGCCGCTGAAGTCACTCGAAGTAATTTTTTCCGAAGCCTCACACTTCGCCTTTCTTTTTGTCGACTGGATCTTTACTTTGAGCATAGTCAGCGAGTTGAATCTTTTCAACCATCGGTTTCGATATTTCACGGTGTTCGTATGGCCGGCTACGGTGTGTTTTCTTGGCCGGGCCACCACGCTGGTCAGGCGAGGTTTCACCGGCCGGCCGGGGCCTTTCCCGCGCATCGCGGACCGGGTTTTCGCCGACCGGCTCAGGCGAGCGGCGGGCGCGTGGCGCTCACATCCGGTTCCCCGTTGTTCCGCCCCTGGTCAGAGTGGGGTCGGCTAAGGATCCAGAGCGCGTCATCGCCTGAGTTATCCGGCGCTTTCTTGGAGGTACTGGGTCAGGTTGACCATGTTTCCGTCAGGGTCGTGGATGTGGGCCACGCGTTCTCCCCAGGGCATGTCGGTCGACGGGCCGAGCGCCCGTCCGCCGGCCGACTCGACCCGGTCCAGCAGACCGTCGACGTCGTCGACCTGCACGCGCAGCAGGATCCGCTGCGGGGCGGCCAGGTCGGTCGCCGCCTCGTTGACCAGTCCGAGTTCCGAGTCGCCCAGCTTCAGGTTCACGAAGAAGGTGGGCCCGTCGTCGGGGAAGCGGCTCACCTCCACCGCGCCGAGCAGGCGCTCGTAGAAGGTTCGCAGTCGATCCAGGTCGGATGTGATGATGATGGGCTGGACAGTCGTCATGTCCGCTCCTCCGGTCTGCTGTGACTAGCCGTTCAGGGTGATACGACGTGGCGTCACGAAACTCATCGGTGTGCGGGAGGACTCGGCCGGAGCGCCGAAAAGCGGGATCAGCCGGTCGGCGTCCAGGTATGTGGTGATGCCGCTGATCAGACCCTCGGACACGTCCAGAAGGACCAGCCCGAAGGGCACGTGAACGCCGTCGGGGCCGGGTCTGGTCTGCCAGAACGCCGGCGAGCCGTTCGCCGCGACCGGGACGAGGCGCGCGCCCGCGCAGGACGCGTTCGGGTCCAGCAGCGCCTGTTCGATCCGGTCGCGGCCGCGAAGCCACCAGGTGAAGGGAGGCATCGACATCGTCGCGTCCTCGTGCAGCAGGGCGACGAGCGCGGTGATGTCGTGACGCTCGAACGCGCTGCAGTAGCGGGCGAGCAGCTCGCGCTGGGCGGGATCGGACGGCCGGAACGGCTCACCGGGCATGACGTCGACCGTCTTGAGCGTCGACCTTGCCCGCTGCAACGCGCTGGTCACCGACGCGACGGTGGTCTCCAAGAGGTTCGCGACCTCCTCGGCCTTCCACCGCAACACGTCGCGCAGGATCAGCACCACCCGCTGCCGGGGCGGCAGGTGCTGCAGCGCGGCGACGAATGCCAGCCGGATCGTCTCCCGCCGCACGGCCAGCTCTTCCGGATCGCCGTCCATCGGCAGCACGAGACCGTCTGGAACCGGCTGGATCCAGATCCGCTCCGAGACCGGCTCACCGATGCTCGGCCCGCCGTCCGCGGCCCGGCTGAGATCCATGGCCAAGGCCCGGCGTTGCGTGCTGCGCAGCATGTCGAGGCAGACGTTGGTGGCGATGCCGTAGAGCCAGGTACGCAGCGACGCCCGTCGCTCGTCGTAGCGGTCGAACGCCCGCCAGGCACGCAGCAGCGTTTCCTGCACCGCGTCTTCGGCCTCGAAGCCGGAGCCGAGCAACCGGTAGCAGTAACCGGTCAGTTCGGTCCGGAACGGCTCCAGCCGGGAACCCACACCGGTCAGCGTCTCTGCCATCCCCCGACCATATGCGTCGTCACCGACACATCACGCGGGGGAGACCGCGACGCGGTTCTCCCGGTAGTTCCCGGAGCCGGTGACGGCGGCCGTCCGCGTGACAGGGTCCGTGGAGGTGACTCGCGATGGGGCTTCATCGCCGTCGGTACGGAGAGGTTCGCTCCTCGGTACCGACGGCGATGTCCGTTGATCCCGCGCGGCTCGCGCCGTCCTACGTGGATTCGACTCAGACCTGCCACTCGTCGTCGCGGAGCAACTCGATCGCGCCGCCGTCATGCCCGATCCCCGTGACGGTGACGTCGGGGCCGCCCACCATGAAGTCGACGTGCACACCGGAGAGGTTGACCCCGGCCGCATCGAGCCCGGCGGCGTCCCGCTCGCGCAGGTGCTCGGGCACGCCCGGAGGCAGGCCGGCACCCCAGGCCAGATGGCAGGTGGCGTTCTCGTCCAGCAGGGTCTCGAGAAAGGTGAGGCCCGATCGCCCGACCGGCGACGAGCCGTCGACCAGGGCCAGCTCGCCCAGACGGGCCGCGCCCGCGTCGGTCGCCTGGTGGGTGCGGACCACGTCGGCGCCGGCACTCGCCCTCACCTCCGTCACCACCCCACCGGTGAAGGTCAGCTCCAGGTCGCGAATGACGCTCCCGTTGAGCGCGAGTGGCCGCGTCGAACGGACGGTGCCCTCCACCCGGCGGTAGTCAGGCGTGGTGAACACCTCCTCCGTGGGGAGGTTGGCCTGGAAGCGGTGCCCCCGCACGGATTCGAGGCGCGCCGCGGTCCAGTGCGCGTCCGGGAGCAGGCCGATGGTCAGGTCGGTGCCCGGCCCCTCGAACCGGACGGCGTCGAGCCGCATCCTGCTCAGCACCTCCGCGCGGCTCAGCAGCTCGGCGATCCGCTGCTCCCAGGCGGCGCGGGGATCGGGCCGGTCCAGCCGCAGTATCGGGCGCAGGTGCTGCCAGAGGCGGGTTCCGTCCGGCTCCCCGAAGATCGCGCGCGCCCATTCCGCAGTCGGGCAGGGGACCATCGTCCAGCGGACGAGGCTGCCGAGCTGCAGCCGCTGCCTCGACGTGAGGTACGGCATGCGGTCCAGGCCCGCCCGTACCGGGTCCTGCCCGGCGAGGAGATCCGGGGCCGCGACGCCGCGGATGTTGAGCAGGATGCCGCAGTGGCGGGCCAACTCCTCGTTGCGCGCGTCCAGCCAGGCCGGGACCTCGCTCAGGGTGGCCGCGTCCGCGTGCTGGACCCGGGATCGCTTCGCGTAGGGGTCGAAATACCAGATGTCGGCATAGCGGGCACCCCGGGCGTATGCCGCCTCGGCCAGGGCGCGGGCGAGCGGGGCGTGCTCGATCTCGGCGTTGATCAGCACCCGGTCGCCGGCGACGACCGGTACGGCTATGTCGAAGACGACGTCGGCGTAGCCGGCCAGTTCAGTGGTGGGAATGGTCATGGCTGTCTCCTTGGGGGGATGTCCTGCGGACCTTGCGGGAGCGGGAGAGGAACAGCAGCGGCGCCAGGGCCGGCACGCAGCCCGCGACGGCGAAGCCGTAGGCCAGGCCGGACGACTGCACGATGGCGCCCAGCGCGAGCGCGGCCGTCATGAACCCGAGATCGAAGAACGCCGTCGTGGTGGCCACCGCCGAGCCGCGCTGCGCGGCGGGCAGACCGGTCACCGCCATCGTGAGGAACGCGGGAAGCCCCAGCGCCTGCCCGGCGCCGATCACCGCCGCGGCGGCCAGCGCCCCGGTCACGGACGGCCAGGCGACGAGCAGGGCCAGCCCGGCCGCGGTGACCAGCAGGGCCGCGGTCGCCGTCGCACGCGGGCCGATCCGGTCCGTCCATCGTTGGCCGCCGAGCCGCACGGCGAGCAGCACGCAGCCGTAGACGAGGAAGTGCGGGCCGCTGCCGCTGCCGCCCAGCGCGGCGACGTGCAGCGGGAGGAAGGCGCCGAAGGCGGTGTATCCCCACACCGACGCCCAGTACGCCAGCCCGGGGCGCAGTCCCGCGCGATGCACGAGCGGCCCGGCCTTCCTCGTGCCGGCGGGATCGCCGGCGACGGCCGGGCCCGCGGGCAGGAACAGGCAGGCCACGAAGGCCGCGAGGGCGACGGCTCCGGACAGCGCCCATGTGGCCCGCAGGCCGGCGACGGAATGGCCGGCCTCGGCGAGCGCCGGTCCGGCGAGCAGGCCGGCGTTGACCGCGACGGAGAAGCGGTTGATCGCGGCACCCGGACGGTCGTGATCGCTGGCCGCGGCGGCCAGACCGACGTAGGTCAGGGCCTCCCCCGCTCCCGCGACGGCCCGGCACGCCAGGAACAGCGGCAGCGACTCGGCCATGAGTACGGCGAAGGAGGTGATCGCCAGCAGCGCGGCGCCGGTGCAGGCCGCCGCCCTGCGGCCGAGCCGGTCGGCCAGCCGACCGGCCAGTGGGCGGAAGAGCACGGCGCACCCGGCCGTGATCGCCAAGCAACCGCCGACCAGGCCCGGACCCTGGTCCAGCGGGCCGGTGACGTACTTGGGGATCGTTGGGATGAGCAGCCCGAGCGACAGGAAGCACGCTCCCGCGCACGCCATCAGCAGGCGGGTCATCGCACGTCGTCGAGTTCCAGCAGGATCGCGGTCATGCTCACCTTGACCCGGTCGTCGGAGCGGGGCGGCCCGGCCTTGTCGTGGGCCAGCGCGACCGCCTGCTCGATCAGCCCGACGATCTCCTCCCACACGGCGCGATCCAGCCATACCTCGGCGTCCATGGACATGCGCTGCAGCTTGGTCTGGGCGAGGCGTCGTGCCAGGTCGGTGGTGAGCGCCTCGTGCAGGAGCTGCCGGCCGTTCGCGCGGTCCAGCCGCGCGCCGCTGGAGGGGTCGTACTGGTAGAGCCGACGGGGTCTGCCCTTGCCGCCCGGTGGCGGCCGCTCGTCCACCTGCTGCAGGAAGCCGGCCTCGGCCAGCTGGCGCAGGTGGTAGCTGGCCGAGGCGTGGGCGATGCCCAGCTCCTCCGCGACCTCGGTGGCCGACATGGACGCGCCGGTGAGCAGCGACACGATGCGGATCCGGAGCGGGTTCGCCAGCGCACGCAGCGGCACCAGGCCGTCACCCTTTTCCCAAGACATGTTGGGATTATGGCATTTCCAACATCTCTTGGGAAAGGGGTTGGAGTCACATGAGCGGATCGGCTTGACCGGACGCGTCCGCCAACCCGGGAGCCGGCGTGTGCGAATCCGTGGCACGAATCGACAAGACGTCTCCGCCGGCACCTGGGTGAGCTCGTACGACGACCGGGACAGCTACTCCGCCAACTCTCCTACGGGCAGCGCCCGGCGAAAGGGCAGAGCGAGGAGGAGCGCGACCGAGACCAAGGCGCTACTGACCCAGACGGGTCCCAGTTCGGCCAACCAGGTGTTCAACGTGGCGGCGGCGATGACGGGACCGGCGGTAGCCCCGACGTTGAGAGCGGCGGTGGCGTAGGAGCCTGCCATGGTCGGCGCTCCTGCGGCCTCATACAGCACGCGTGCGATCAGCGTGCTCCCAAGGCCGAAGGAGAGCGCACCCTGGGTGAACGCGAGGATCAGCAGAGCGATCGGGTTGAACGCGACGAGGCCGAGGGTGACCCAGCCGCCGAGCAGTAACGGCCCGCCGACTGCGACGACGACACCGGGCCGCTGGTCGGACAACCGCCCGGCGACGGTGACGCCGACGAAGGACCCTAGGCCGAACAGCACCAGCACGACAGAGACCCACAGCGGATCCAGTCCGGCGACATCGGTGACGATCGGAGCGAGGAAGGTGAAAGTGCCGAACGTTGCGGCATTCACCAGCGCGCCCAGCAGCAGGACCAGGAGCAGTCGCGGACGCTGTAGTTCAGTGAGCTCCCGACGTAGATCCGGGCCTGCCGGCTCGTCTGGCCGTTCTGTCTTGGCGGGAATGCCACGCACTACGCCGAGCGCCGAGGGTAGGCACAACATCGCGATCCCCCAGAAGGTGGCGCGCCAGTCGAGCAGTGTCCCCAGCAAGGCACCACCGGGGACCCCTGCGATGGTGGCGACCGTGGTGCCCGCCAGCAGGACGGCCAGGGCCCGGCCCTTCCGGTCGGAGGGGACCAGTTCGGCGGCTGCGGTGAGCGCGACCGCCAGAAAGCCGGCATTGGCAAGCGCTGCGATGATTCGGGTGGCGAGCAGAACCGTGAAGCTGCCGGTGCAGGCGCCGAGGACGTGTGTGGCCAGAAACAGGCCGAGAAAGCCCAGCAGGCTGGATCGCCGTGGCCACCGGCGCGCGAGGCCCGCCATGAGCGGGGCGCCTACCACCATTCCGATGGCGAAGGCCGATGTGAGCAGTCCCGCCGTCGCAACCGGAACGCCGAGGTCTGCGGCGATGTCCGGCAGCAGGCCGGCGAGCATGAACTCTGACGTGCCCATGGCGAAAAGCGCCATGGCAAGCAGATAGAGAGGTAGAGGCATCGAGAAACTCCGAGGTGATGAGAGATCAGATGAAACGTCTCGTCACCGCGGTCAGCGGCCCGACTACTCCTGTCATCTGCCGCCACCGTGCGGCAGAACAGGATTGTTCAGTGGTTCAGGGGGCTGACGGGTGACCGAAAGCCCCCACCTTGGATGCCTCTGGGCTCGACATGGCAAGCACGATACTCAGTCGAACCACTCCGCGCACATTGGTTTTCCTCCCGGTTCACCGACCCCGACCACCTGCTCGGCAGCCCGCGTCGAGGACTTCGCAAACTCCAGTACCGCAGCGACCTCGTCCACGGATGCCTGACCGCAACCAGCCTCACCTTGGCGACATCACGCCTTCAGTTTCGTTGACCATGAACCTGGCCTACCACGGCGCTCCGATACCGCCCGACCTGCCTGCCGGGAGCCCGGCCGCACGTCCCGGCTCCGGTCTCCGCCGTAGCCGAGGACGCTCAACCCCGGTCGTTCAGGGCCGCCAGGTCCAGGACGTGGTAGCCGCCCGCCGTCTTCCAGTGGAGGTACCTGGCATTGGAGATGCTCACCTTGTCCGTCTCCCGGCCTGGCAGGCGCACCGCGGTACGTGTCCGGGCGTCGAGAAGCCATCCGGTCCCGTCCTCGCGCCACGCCGCGAAGCGCCCGTGCCGCGAGATGTCGACGTTCTTGGCACGCGGGCTCAGGCCGGCGACGGTGCCGTCGCCGTACTCCAGGCGATCCCGGTCCCTGCCCACCCGGGCGATGTACGAGGCCGGATCGGAAACGCCGCGCCTGGCCCAGTCCGGGCCGTAGCGAGCCGGCGGCGAGCCGGTGAACTCCCCCGGATCCGATGAATCCGGCACCATGACAGGGGACCTCGCGAGGAAGGTGTCGCCCTCCCAGGCGATGTCGTACACCCCCTGCAGCCACAGCCGGGGAGTCCTGTCGCCGGGGCCCATGCGGTAGACGCCCACGTCTCCGGAGCTGTTGGTGACGCACCGGGAGAAGTAGAGCTCGCCCCGATGGAACTGGAGGTCGATGGGGTATTGCCAGCCGGTCCCGCAGTACCCCCCGGGAACGCCCCAGGTGTTCGTCATCTGCCGGGTCAGGCCGGTGCGCATGTCGGTGACCTCGAGAATCCACCCGCCCGGCTCGTCGTTTCCGAGCAGCTTCACCACGCGCGTGCCATGCGCCGCGGCGGCGGCGGTGTACGACTCCCTGTTCTTGCGTTGCAACAGCGTGCTGCGGCCGGTGACGGGGTCGAGGATGTCGACGTGGTCGAGGTACGGGAGGTACCGGGAGAACTTGCGGACGATGAGCCGCCCGTCGGGCAGGGCGCCGATGACGGAACGGGACATCGTGTCCTTGGCGGGGATCCACAGGATCCTGGCCCGGGGATAGGCCCGGGCGAAAGGCGTTTCGGCCTTCCGAACGGGAGAGGGCACGGGTGGGGGTGTCTCCGACGGGCCGAGCCACTCCGGCGAAGCACCTTCTCCGGAAGGGACGCTCGGAGCCTGTCCGCCGGTGGCCGACGGCGGCATGGCGGGCCCGCAGGCGCAGACTCCCATGAGCAGCGCGGCCGCGATCATGCGGGGACGGCGCCTCACCCGGGTCCGTACCGGGACGGGAGGTTCCCGATCGCGGCTCCGGAGGACACTGTCGGCGACGTCCGTGCCGTCGGCACCGCGACCCGCCTGCCGTCCAGGGGGCACCGCGAACACCCCCGATCGCACTTTTCAAAGCATCACTGACAACTTAGACGATCGTCATCAGATGGATGAGACGGTTTCTCCGGGTCTTCTTCGGACACGTGCCCTATCCGATGTGTTGAAGCCGATCAGCCTGGTGCAGCCCGACATCTCGTCGGCCAGCCGGGACTTCACCTGTGGGCGGGGCAGGATCTTCGCCAGACCGGCCGCGGTCGCGTCGCTGTAGGAGACCGACCGACGTGGCATCCTCGCCCCCTGTCGGTGAGCCGATCGTCGACCACGGTCTGGTGCGGCCCCTGGTTGATGTCCTGCGCTCGGATCGGGGTGCCGTCCTCGTACTTCACGCCCTCTTTGAGGGTGAACGTCCAGGCCTTGCCACCTTCGCTGGGGGTGCCGAGGTCGGTGGCGAGGTCCGGGACGATTTCCGCACCGGCCGCGCCCGGCTCCGCCTTGAACGTCGCGAGCGTCCGGTAGAGCAGGCGGATGCCGAAGTCCATGTATGAAATCGCAGAGCCGGGACCGGCCGGGGTGTGTCGGTACTGCGTCGTGCCGGTGCCGCGGTGAAATCTCTGTGGTGTCGAGACCCGGCCGGCGGTGCCGAGGGCCGGGACCGGACGTGAGGCCCGGTCCCGGCATAGATGAGGCGACGGTGGGCGTCAGTACTCGACCTTCACCGAGGCCCCGGAGAATGCGGTGGTGGCGTAAAGGCTGATGTAGTGGTAGCCGGCCGCCGGGCTGGTCATCGTCAGGGTCTCGCTGTTGCCGGAGTTGGTCGACCGCTGCGTGTACGCCGACTTCGTGGCCCACGTGCTGGGGCTGTAGTAGAGGTCGGCGTTCCCGGTGCCGCCAGACGACGTGATGACGATCCTGGTAGTGCCGGCCGGGAGGTACAGGTAGAAGTAGGCGTGGTTACCGGCGGTCGCGGACACGTTGCCGCGCCGGCAGTTCTTGCCCAGTTCCCTGGTGTCGGACGAGGTGCACTCGGGCAGGGTTCCGCCTCCGGACGTCACGGTCACCTGCCTGGTGGTCGACGCGGTGGCGCCGCCGTTGTCGGTGACGGTCAGCTTCACCGGGTAGGTGCCCGCCGCGGCGTACGCGTGGGTGGGGTTCGCCGCGGTCGAGGACGTGCCGTCGCCGAATTCCCACGAGCGCGAGGCGATCGTGCCGTCGGAGTCGGTCGAGGCGTCGGTGAAGGTCGCGTTGAGGCCGCTGACGGTGAAGGTGAAGTTCGCGGCCGGCGGCTTGTTCGTGCCGCCGCCGCCCGAGCAGGAGCCGGACGCGCAGGCGGTGAGCCAGCTCGACCAGTCGCTGTCGTAGCGGTTGCCGATGGTGCTGGTCAGGAAGGTGCGGGCGCCGCTCCAGTTGCCCGTCCGGTAGTTGCCGAGGACGGTGGTGACGTCAGCCGGGTGCTTCTCGAACATGTATCGCACGGCCAGGTAACCCCAGCGGTAGACGCGGGTCGTATCGTGCGAGTAGTCGGTGTCGAACAGCGTCCTGAGCGGGTACGTCTTCTTGGCCGCCTCGGTGATCGCCGCGTCGTAGGTCACGTTCCGGTAGGAGTACGACACGTACTCGGCGAAGCCCTCGATCCACCAGATGGTCGGGGTGGTGATGCCGGCGGTGAAGTCGCCGTACATGTCGAACCGGCCGTCGAGGTAGTGGGTGTACTCGTGGTTGAGGTTCCAGATCTCGAACGCGGGCCGCAGCCACTCCGCCTCGTAGGCGATGAAGCGCGGCTGGTTACCGGCCGCGGCCGGGTCGCCCTCCAGGTACATGCCGCCGTTGTTGGTGTCGATGCCGAACATCGTCCCGGCGTAGTTCTGGTAGTCGGTGCTGGAGTGGAAGACGACGACTTCGATGGTGGTGTTGTTGTCGTTCGCCACGGGTCGGTTGCCGTCGTTCACCAGGTTGTGGAAGTACGCGTCCTGGTTCTTGAGGCTGTTGCAGGCGGTGGTGAGCTGCGCGGAGGTCAAGGCCTGCGCACGGATCGTGATGCTGGAGCTGCAGGTGTACCGGATCGGCAGTATGGCGGCCGCGAGCCGCGCCTGCAGGTCGCAGGTGTCGTAGTAGGAGCAGTTGGCCTTGTCGTAGTAGTCGGTCATCTCAGCGACGCCGACCCACATGGGCGCGGTCGTCCCGGAGACGTCGCCGCGGTCGAGCAGGGCCTTGGCCATCGGCCGCACCTTCGACCGCAGGGCGGTTTCCTGAAGGAAGCGGGCCATCTCCCGGCCGGCGTTCGACGCCAGGTAGCTCTGGTCGGTGCCGAGCAGGTTCCAGTTGTTGTCGGCGAAGCCGTACAGCGTGTCGATCACGCTGGGGTCCGCCTGGACGGCGGTCACGAACGCCGGGAGCTGGTGGCCGCGGAAGAGCACCGTGTAGACGTTGTTGACCGCGTTCAGCATCCACCAGCTCGCGTTGTAGGAGCTGTTGTAGCCGTTGAGCAGCCGCTTCACCACGTAGAGGTAGCGGTCGTTCTCCTCGGCGCTGTCGATCAGCGTGACCGCCTCGGCCAGCACCTCGCCGTTGGCGTCGCTCACCGTCGAGGACTTGGAGTTGCCGAAGAAGGCGTCCAGGCCCGCCTCGATCGCGGTCTTGAGCGACGAGCCGTACGTGCCCACGGTGGACGCGTTGTACCAGTGCACGTAGTAGCCGGCGCGCAGGTAGAGCACGAGCTGAGCGGTGCCGGTGGAGTTGTCACCGGGGTAGTACGACCCGTTGTCACGCAGGCCGTACGCGACGCTGCTCATCTGCGCCTCGCGGAAGGCGTAGTAGGCGTCGCTGCCGGTGAGGCTGAACAGGGTGTTGACGCAGTCGGTCGTGGCGGACTTGATCTGCTGGACCAGGGCGCTTCCGGTCCGGCTGGTGAAGTCGCTCACGGTGCACGCGGCCGCCGCCTGCACCGTGGCGGCGGACTTCGCCTTCTCCTTCATGGACGGGCGCGGGTGCGCCGGGGCGGGCTCGGGCCGATCGTAGTCATGGCGCAGCCGCTCGTTGGAGGAGGGCATCGGCGCCCGTTCGCTGACCGGGAGCGGAGAACGCCGGACGTGGTCGGTGCCGTCGGTCGCGAGCAGCGCCGGCGCGGGGGGCGGCGTCTTACCCGCGGATGCCGTCACGACGGGCCTGGCGATGGGCTCGGTGGCGGCCGATGCGGCCGCCGGCTGTAGGGCGAGTCCCAGGCCGAGGGCCGGGACGAGGACGAGCGCGGTCAGTGACGATTTTCTGAGCGCGCGCAGGGGTGGGGTGATTCCCACGAGCAACCTCCGGGGGGTGTGGAAGAACGAGCGTGAGGTTGGATGTGACAGGGGGTGCCGCGGCGGCCGGAACGGGCCAGGACGCGGCGGGGGCTCCGCCGGGTCCTGTCGGACCGGCGGGCCACGTGGCTCAGGGATCTCGGAGAGCGAAGAGGTGTTGCCGCCCGTAGTTTGGTGACGAAACCAAACCAGCGGTCATAAAGGCGCGCATAGTTCTTGGTTATGACCCCGTTGCAGCCCAGCCTGAGCTGCGGCGGAGCGGATGGGCTCGGCGTGGACAAGCGGGTGTCGTCCGGCCTCGTGCGGCACACGTGGCCGGCCCGGAACCTGCGGCGCGCAGTCTGGTCGCGCGGCCACCGCCCGCCCCCTGGTGGCGAATCGAGCGGCGGTCCGGCGACATGTGCGCCTTGGGCCCGTTTATCGTGGCTGTGGCCTGGTCGCGGGCGCGTACCTGCTCGTCCGGCTCAGCAGGCTGCTTCGATGCCATCGTCTTCGTGCCGCTCGTGCCCCATCTGCGACCGCCGCCCCGCCCTTCCGCCGACAGTGCCGCCGACAGTGCCGCCGTGAACCCGTGGCCGGACTCGCGGCGCGCCGGAACGAAGCGCCGGGGCATCCCCAGGCTGGTGGGGAAGGAGGAAGAAGCAGTCATGCGTAAGGGGGAAAAATGAATTTTGCTCGAAAATTCAGGTGCTGGTCATTAATTGCCGCATAATTCTCGGTTATGGATCTCGATATCCGTCATCTCCGTATGATCTGTGCGATAGCGGAGTCGGGCAGCCTGACCAGGGCGGCGGCCCAGGTGGGGCTTTCCCAGCCGGCCATGACGAACCTGCTGCGCCGGATAGAGACCTTCGTCGGGGGCGAGCTCTTCGTCCGCAGCCGCTCCGGGGTGGAGCCGACACCGCTTGGCAGCCAGGTCATCGCCCGCGCCCGGATCGTCCTGTCCGAGGTCGACGCGCTCTTCGGCGACCTGCATGGGCCGTCGGAGGCCCGATCCCTGCGGCTGGGCTCGGTCCACGTCGGTTGCGTAGGCAGCATCGTCAACCGGGTCGGCGACGTCCTGCCCGGACGCGAGATCTCACTACGGATCGAGCCCTCCACGGCGCTGCTGGCGGAGGCGCTCACGCACGGGCGGCTCGACGCGGCGCTGCTCGGCGTCATCGAGGGCTTCGAAGTCACGCTGGCGCCGCCGGTCACCAGCCGGGCGCTGGTATACCGGTATCCGATATTCGTCGCCCTGTCGGCGGGGCACCCGCTCGCGGGAAACGAGGAGATCCGGCTGGCCGACCTCAAGGACGAGGCGTGGATCAGCCCTCCGGGAGCCGACGACGGCTCCCTTGCCGCGCTGCGGGCCTCGTGCCGGGCGGCCGGTTTCGAACCCAGGCTACGCTTCGAGGCGCCGAGCGGCGCCGGCCGCCCCTTGGTGGCGGACGGGCACGGCGTGCGGCTGGTCGATCCCTGCTGGACCGCGGCGTCGGGCACCGTCGTACGACCGCTCATGGGAGAGCCGCAGGTGGCACGGCTGCTCGTCGCGTGGCACAGGGACCGCCTGGGCGATGCGACCGCCGGGGCGCTCTATCGCGGCCTCGCCGCGGCGTTCATCGACCATGTGCACGACAATCCTCTCTTCGGACGCTGGTGGGAGGCACACCCCGAGGTGCATCCGCTGGTGTGAGGCCACTCGCCCGGGGACGCGCGTCCTGCCGGTCGAGGCGGAGGCCAGACTGCTGGAGATCCATTCCCGGCACGGCCCCGAGCACCTGGCCGGCCAACCGCGGCCGTGCGCGCCGTACAGGCCGCGTTAAAGCAGCGCTGGAAATCCCATCTTCATGATGCTGTGCTGCTCAGGAGATACGTATGACACGCATAGGCCACAACGTCTTGCCGTGGAATCAGTGAGCGACCCGGGGACGACGCAGCCCAAGTTGCCCATTTCCGAGCTAAGGGAAGGAGTGGACATATGTTAAACACCTACCACTTCTAGACATATACCCCTAATGTTCATCGCCATGAAGACTCGTGCGATCATGGTGGCTGCCGGGGCGTCCGTCCTGCTCTTCTCCGGTACGACCAGTGCCTACGCATATCCGGTCAACGATGCCCCGGACTTGACCAACAACTCTCTTTATGCCGCCGGTAAGCTCCCCGGCGCGGCATGCGCGAAGAAACCCGCCAAGGGAAAGACCCTGGCCTCGGTCACGAAACACGTCAACGCGATCATCTCCTGCCTGAACAACACCTGGGGTTCCTACCTCAAGGAAGCCAACCTGCAGTTCGTCCCGACCCTGGTGGAGATGAAGGGCAAGTACAAGACCGACTGCCGAGGGCGGACGCTGAGCCCGAAGAAATCAGCGGTCTTCTACTGCGGAGGACGCGCCAACTTCATCGTGCAGATCCGTTCTGACTGGATCAAGGCGTCCGACGACGTTCAGATTTTCGCGCAGCTGAGCTCGGCGTACGGCGAGCACGTGCTGAACATGGTCGACATCGCCGAGGCCTACAACGCCCTGCACGCCGACGACGGCACTGAGATGTCCGAACAGCTTCGCCGCTACAGCCTGCAGGCGCAGTGCATCAGCGGAGTAACCGCCAAGAGCCTGTGGCCCGCTCTCGGCTACCCCGCCAAGGATGCCAAACGCCTGGCGGGCCTGGCGAAGGCCGAGGCGGACAAGAGCAAGTTCGACATATTCGGTAAGGGGGCCAACCTGGCCTACTGGTTCAATCGGGGCCACTCCACCGGCAACCCCAAGTCGTGCAACACCTGGACCGCCCCGGCCGGCAAGGTCGCGTAGCCCGTCGCGGCGGAGTCCTGTTGCCGCCGTTTTCCCGTTCGACGGCACGGCTCTCACTTCGCGGGCGCCGTGCCGGACCTGGACGGGCTATCCGATGTACGGACCGTCGGCCGAACCGGCCAGGTAGTGCCGGATGCGCAGGCGCACCGGACCGGTCCATGGGCAGCGAATCGGCATTGTCGCGGGGCACCCGGCGGACCTCCCGGGACTCGTCGCTCGGCGTCGGCTCACCGGCGACGTGCCCGCCGCCCCGTGCCAGGCGGATGACCCGCTCAGCGTGCTCCCCCTACGGTCGGCCGTGACCGGTGCCTCGAATCGGGACATCGCGGCCCAGCTGTACCTCAGTCCCAGAACCGTCGGCTACCACCTGTACAAGGCTTTCCCCAAGCTGGGGATCACCTCGCGGGCGGAGCCGGCCGCGCTCACCTGAGCAGGCCGTACAGCCGGTCGATCTTGTCCTGGTCGGCGATCAGCGGCAGCTGGTCGAAGGTGAGCCGCCACTGCGTCGAGACGCCGCCCTTGTCAGCGATCCGCTCCACGATGCCGAAGCTCATCGGCTCGCTCTGCCCCTTCGGCAGGACCGTGCCGTGCCACTCCACGTACGTCGCGCCGTGCACCCGAACGGCCTGGCCTGGCTGCAGCTTCACATCGCTGACCTGGTCGAAGAAGGTCGTCAGATAGTCCTGCTTGCCCTTGGCCGTCCGCAGCTCGCGCTCGCCCAGCCCGGGGGCCGACAGCGGAGCACCGCTGAGGGGCGCCGTCAGGGCCGCGACGTCCTCGTTGTTCCACGCCGCGGCCCGGGCGGCCAGCTCGTCGGGACCCATGACCCGCTGCCTGCCACCCTCGGGCAGGCCGCTGTCGGTGACGCCGCCGAACAGGTTGGGCAGGCTCGGCTCGAGCGGGGAGAACATCTGGTGACGGTCGTAGTACCGGCGGCCCTGGAGCACCTTGCCGTCATCGGCCAGCAGGACCCGGTACACCGCCGGGTAGGTGATCTTGTGACCCTTCACCGTGGCCTCGTTGACCGCCTCGAACATCACCGCCGGGCCGTTCACAGCGATGCGCGTGCCGCGGAACCGGAAGTCGGGCACCAGGGCCAGCGTCCCCGCGATCGACGCCCTGATCGTGTCCAGACCCTGCGTCAGGGGCAGGCCCGCCTCCCGCGGCTCCCAGAGCGTCGCTCTGGCGTCCCACATGTCCACGTAGGCCTGCACCCGGTTCTCCGTGGTCACCTTGCCGAAACTGATCTGCCTGTTGATGAACGAGCAGGCGTTGGGCGACACCCAACCCTTGATGCTCGACACCTCCTCTCGCGCCTGCGCGCAACCGTCCTTTGCCTGCGCCGGGCTCGCCATCACGCTCAACGCCAACACCGCGCCGACCAGAATCTTCATCTCCGCCTCCTTCGGGGCGCCGTGCCCCGAACCGAAGCTATAAAGATCGGCCAGTCGGCGAATCCGTCATCGTGACGGTAGGCGCAGGCGTATCGGGTTCATCCATGCCAGGGGTCCGGCGGCCCCGACCGCTGCGCGATCAGCGGACCCGAGCACGCCGAACACCCGAACATTGCATCGGCGACTGGCGCCGCGCTCGTCCACGCCTACGCCCAACTCGGCATCTCGCCCAACTGCGCGCCGCCGCCCTGACCATCCTCGACATACGCACCGGCGAGGGCTACGCCCATAAGACGGCTGTCCGGAATCGCCGTGGCCCCTCAGCCGCGACGGCCACGGGCATGGCCGACGGCCTGGACCTTTGACGGGCCATGCGGGTGTGGTCAGGCGTGGCGGTTGACGACGGCGTACTGGACGTCGTGGAAGAAGTTCAGGAACTCCTGGAGAGACAGGGTGAACAGCCCGGTGTTCTGTTCGAAGGGGAGGTTCCCGTCCAGGTCGGGGGAGCCTCGGTGGTGCGGGTTGCGCAGGGTGACGGTCGACTTCTGGAGGTCGAGAGCGGCGACCGCCTTGGCGAGTGACGCCGCGTTCGCCAGCGCGGTGCCCAGCGCGGGGTTGGTCACGTAGTCGGGGGCCGGCGAGTCTCCCGCGAGCACCAGGCGGACCCCGCTGATCGCGTACTCGTGGCGGGCGAAGATGTAGGGGCACGGGCCATGCTCGGCCATCGGCTCCGCCAGTGACGCGAGCAGCCTGACGACCCTGTCCGCCCAGAGGTCCTTCGGCCGGAGCGGCCGCAGAGTCTTCGTGACCTGCGCGCACGCGTTCTGGAAGGCGGCATCGTTTGTCAGGGTCGCGACGGTGTCACGTTCCTCGTCGAGCACGGGCCGCAGCTTCTTCCCGATCTCGGCGAAGTACTGTGACAACGGGCCCTCGTACCGCTCTCCCAGCGCGATCAGCTCCGCACCGACCTTTCGCCAGCTCACCGAGGCGGTCGGCACCGCGATGCACGGCGAGTTACTCGCCGCCTGATCGGCCACCATGAGCAGCATGTTGAACAGCTCGCCGGTCACCAGGTCGAGCCGCTCCGGGCGCTCGACGACCGCCTTGCCCAACGGTTCCACCTTCACGCCGCGGCTGTAGCGGAGCCGGTGACCGTACAGGCAGGCGAAAAGTACCTCGGAGAACTGCATGCCTTCGCGGATCAGGCGATAGCCGTCCTCCTCCGGGGCGTCCTCGGTGGGAGCGTCGGTGAAGTAGAGGCCGTAGGCGGCGACGAAGGCGGCGAACGCCCTCTCCATGATCGGCACCCAGATGGCCGTCGTCACCGGGAACGCCTCTTCCAGGTACACGTCGCCTCCCAGGGTCCTGCGGCGCCGCACCACGGAGTTCCCGCATATGGCCCTGGCTCGGGCCCCCAGCAGGATGTTTTTCGCACCCAAGGTCGTGCTCTGCGCGAAGAGCGGCTCGACCTCGACGAGCTGCGGCAGCCGGAACGATCGATCCATGAAGGAGATCGTCCGAGTGAACGTGACCAGGAAGGCCGACTCGCTCTTCCTGATCATCCGCTTCAGCTGATCAGGGTCGTGGTCGGCGATGGACGCGAGCAGGGACAGGAAGTAGCAGTCGCCAAGGCTTCCCTGGCACACGTCGTCGCCACTCGGCCCGCCCCCGAGGTACAGCTTCTCCTTCTCCTGGGTCAGGCTTACCACCTTCGGCAGCTTCTCGTCGGGGACTTCCGTCGGCTTGTCGAGGACCACGTCGTTGGAGTGGACGGTGAGCCCTTTGGCGACACGGGGCTCGGGCAGCTCGACCATGAAACCGTTCTGAGTGGAGAAGAGGTTCGGTCCGTGCAGGTGCAGCTTCGCGTACGCCGCCTTCGCCTGCATCTCGTCTGTCAGAAAGGTCCCCGGGCGCAGCGTCGCCGTGTCCAGCGCCACCCGAAGGGTGATGGACAGCTCACTGTGTTCCGCCTCCGCGCTGTCGAAGTCCGCCGCCCCGTCCGCGTACACCTCGATCAGATCGGCGAACGCCTCGGCGAGCTCGGGGGGAATGCATTTGAACGCCGCCTTGCGCTCCTTTTCCGTGCGGCCGGCCCACAGCCGCAACATGGTCGGCCACCGTCCTGCGCTGTCCTCGGTGGCGAAGTGCAGAGTGGCCTGCTCGGCCACCTTCCGTACGGCGCTGACCTTCAGCAGGAGACCCGACAACCGGTCGAGGTGTTTCTCCAGTCGCCCCTTCAGCATCGCCCGGCCGGGAACGGCGTCGGTCAGGCCCGTGATGGCGGACTGCACCGCCTCGCAGTGGGCGGCGAACTCCGGCACGCTCGTGACGTCCTGGATCGACGGCGCGGATCCGGTGGTGACGAGTGCCTCGACCTGGGCCGCGTCGGCGTCGGAGACCACCGCCGCGGCGTCCACCCAGCCGGTCTCGCTGCCGATCGTGATCCGGACGTTTCCGTTTTCGAGCTTAAAAGGCATGTCGGCGAAGGTGAAGACCATCCCGGCGGGGAGAATTTTGGGCGTTTTACTACCATCAGGAGTAAATCCAGACTCGCTGATGAATGTTCCGTTCACAGGCCACTCCGGGGCGTATTTCCGGTCGAGTCGGCAGATCCTTTCACTTGGCCTGTATACGGTCAATGAATGGATACATCTTTGTGACTCCGGGCAACCATGTGAACAGGGTCGGCCGATTCGGCGGGCGTCACGCTGACGACGACCGATGCGGTGGTGGCCGCCGCCAGTCCGGAACGCGCTCCGTCTTGAGAATCCTTGGCTTCCGGCCCGGTGTCCCCTAATAACGCGTAGGCGTCGACGGCCTTGGCCGGCCCCGTCCGCTGAATCCTGCCGAAGCGGCTGTCCGCCGCCCCCTTGTACCGACGTCACCGGTGATGCCCGCCGACGGCCAAGGCCGGTGCGGGCTTGCCCATGGTTCGCCGACGCTCGGCGGCGGCGAGGTTGTCAAGCCGACCCAACTGCTCGACCGCGCGTTCCCTCAATACCCCAGCGACGCTTCAGCGGCACCCTGAAACCTTACAGGTTGTCAAAATCGCAACCAAACAGTGATCGTTACCTAGGTTCCACACGACAACGGTTCACTTTGGAAAGGACCAACGAGTGATCACCCGTCGAATCAGCGCCATCGCGCTCGCGGCAGTGTGCGCCGCTGTGCCGCTGACCACAATTTCCGCATCCGCGGCCCAGGCCGGCACCAGCGGCACGGCAGCCGCTTTCGGCCCGGTGAAGTGTGTCCCCATCGGGGACAACGAACTGTGCGCGCGCGGCATTACCGGCAGTCCGGGCGGTTACGACGTAGCCTATTACAAGAATGTGGGCTCCAAAATCACCGCACGGTTCCGTCTGATGTGCATAAATGGTTTCTCGAAAGACGATAACGGCTCCTTCTCCATCTCGGCAGGTCAGGTAAGAAGCTTCGTCTTCGCGGTCGGCAACCAGGGGTCGTGCCGGGTGCGAATGCAGGATATTACCAACGGTGGGTACTACTACAGCCCTTACGTGGTTCCCTGAAAACCAGTGAACAACGATCCATTTGCGCCCTGTCGATAGATTGTTAGATCAAGGAGTCGCCGGATATCACCCCTTTCAGGGATGGTGATAACGGCTTGTTCACAAGCTCCGGCGACTCCTGTCCCACCGCAGGACCACGACCTGTTCTCACATCCGCATCCCGATGACGTCAGGCCTGTACGGCCCCTGACCATCCCGGCCCGATTCGTCGCTCCTGCTCGTCGGGCGCGACGTTTTCTCAACCGTGGGTACGGCGGAACAGCCAGGCGGCGAAGGTGAACGAGCAGGCCGACACACCAGGCGAGTGCGATCTGGCCGATGTTGTTCATCGGGGTCCCGTCAACAGGCCCCGGACGGTCTCGATCACCGGGATGATCGGCTGGTTCTCGCTCACCGCGTGCAGGGACGACAGCATGGTCCGCGTCGGCACGAACGCGCTGCTGAGGTAGGGCAGGAACGGCATGAGGAAGCTCGGCGCGCCGGCCGAGACCGAGACGGGCGACCTGGCCCAGGCCCAGGTGGCTGCACAGCCGGGTGGGGCCCTCGTCGACGACGGTGCCGCCCCAAGGTACACCGCAGGCTCCACCCCGGCTTGGCCAGAGCGGTTGGCGCCGCCACCCTCGTCTCCGTGCTGCGCGCGTAGGGCTGCGGGGACCGGTTTCTCAGGGAGTTCTCAGGCGGAGCTTGTAGAACTTTCAACTGAGATTTATGAGTATGGGGCAATGGAGCGTGTGCCGCAGCAGGCCGATGCGGCCGACGCTCAGGGAGCCGCGGCCGGGAGGGCTCGGCGGTTCGTCGTCGGGGGCTGCGCACTTGTCGTCGTGGCGGTGCTGGCGTACTGGCTGGGAGGTATCGGTGGGAACGGCGAAGGGGCCGCGCCCGTGCCGAGCGCGACGCCGACGCCCAGCGTGACGCTCACGGTGGCCGACGTCTTCAAAAGGGTCGGGCCGTCGGTGGTGGTCATCCAGGCCGGGAAGTCGCTCGGAACCGGGGTGATCGCGGCCGAGGACGGGACGATTCTGACCGCGCACCACGTCGTCGAAGGCACGAAGGACGTCAACCTGACGTTCGCCGACGGCACCAGGGCGAAGGCCGTTGTGGTGTCGTCGAATCCCAAGCGCGACGTCGCGACCCTCAAGCCCGCGAGGCTGCCGGAGATCGTCGTCCCGGCGACGCTCGGCGGCGCCGTGGCCGTGGGCGCGCCCGTCGTGGCGATCGGCAATCCGCTGGGCCTGACCTACAGCGTCTCCACCGGCGTCGTGTCGGGCCTGAACCGGTCCGCCAAAGACGGCGACCTGAGCGGGCTCATTCAGTTCGACGCCTCCGTCAACCCGGGCAGCTCCGGCGGTCCCCTCCTGGACGCTCGCGGCCTGGTCATCGGGATCGTCGTCTCGATCGCCGACCCGGGAGGAGACGAGGCGTTCGCCGGTATCGCGTTCGCGGTGCCGATCGGCGTGGCCCTGGGCGGCGGCGAAGGCGACGGCCCGCCGGGCGGGCCCGAGATCTGATCGAAGCCTCACGAGAAGGAAGACCATGACCTCGACCAAGTCCCCCGAGCCGGCCCATCCGCTCGAACATGTGCTGTTCGAGGTCAAACGCGTGATCGTCGGGCAGGACGTGCTGCTGGAGCGCATGGCCGTCGCGCTGATCGCCGGCGGCCACCTGCTCGTCGAGGGCGTGCCGGGCCTGGCCAAGACGCTCGCGGTGCGGTCGCTGGCCGCCGCGATCGCCGGGAGTTTCCAGCGCGTCCAGTTCACCCTCGACCTGGTGCCCGCCGACCTCGTGGGCACGCGGGTCTACCACCAGCACTCCGGGGAGTTCCGAACCGAGCTCGGCCCGGTGTTCGCGAACCTGCTGCTGGCCGACGAGATCAACCGTGCCCCCGCCAAGGTGCAGAGCGCCCTGCTGGAGGTGATGCAGGAACATCAGGTGACGATCGGCCGCGAGACGTTCCGGGTGCCCGAGCCGTTCCTGGTCATGGCGACGGAGAACCCGATCGAGTCGGAGGGCACCTACCCGCTGCCGGAAGCGCAGGTCGACCGTTTCATGATGAAGGTGGTCGTCGACTATCCGACGCGGGCAGAAGAGCAGGCGATCGTCGACCGGGCGCTGCGTCCGCCCGAGCCGCCGCAGCCGATGGTGACGGCCGAGGACCTGGTCGCGATGCGGGCCCGCGCTCGGCAGGTGTACGTCGATCCGGCGATCGTCGACTACGCGGTACGGCTGGTCTCCGTGACGCGTTCCCCCGCGACGGCCGGGCTCGGCGAGCTGGAACGGTATGTCACCTACGGGGCGAGCCCACGGGCGTCCATCGCGCTCGTTACGGGCGCCCGGGCGCTGGCGTTCCTGCGCGGTCGCGACTACGCCCTGCCACACGACCTGTCCGAGCTCGCGCTCGACGTGCTGCGCCACCGCCTCGTGCTGTCCTACGAGGCCCTCGCGGACGACGTCGACGCCGACACGATCATCACCAGGGTGCTCGGGGCCGTCCGGGCGCCCGACGTCGTCCTGCAGAACCGCTGAGCCATGGCCACCGCCCCCGAGAGGCTCCTGCTCCGCCTGGAGTGGAAGGTCGTCCGCAGGCTCGATGGCCGGCTCCAGGGCGCCCACCGCACCGCGCACCGCGGCTCCGGGATCGACTTCACCGGCTTGCGCGCCTACAGCGACGGCGACGACGCCCGGCACATCGACTGGAACGTGACCGCACGGCTGGACGAGCCGCACCTGCGAGTGTTCACCGAGGACCGCGAGCTGACGGTGTGGCTCGTCCTTGACCGGTCGGCGTCGATGGCGGCCGGCCGGCCGGGGCGCGGCAAACACGACGTACTCGCCGAGCTCGCGCTCGTCCTCGCTCGGCTGTTCGGCCGGGGCGGCAACCGCGTCGGCGCCCTGCTGTTCGACACCGGGACGCCGCGCGTCGTGCCGCCCGGCACCTCCCGGCGGCACGCGCTGCGGATCGGCGCCGAGCTGGAACGCACCTCCGGGACGCGCGCCGGCACCACCACCGACCTGGCGGAGATGCTCGATGCGGCCGGACGGCTCGCGCGCCGCCGCGCACTCATCGTCGTGCTGTCGGACTTCATCGGCGACGGCGACTGGGAGCGCTCGCTCCAGCGCCTGGCCCGGCGACACGAGGTGGTCGCCCTGCGGATCGTGGACACCGCCGACGACGTGCTGCCCGAAGCCGGACTGATCGTGGTCGAGGACGCCGAGACCGGCGAGCAACTCGTCGTCGACTCCGCCGACCCGCTGCTGCGGGTCCGCTTCCGCGCCGCCGTCGACGCCCGCGACGCCCGGCTCGCGGCGGGCATGCGCCGGGCCGGGGTGCCCGTCCACCGCATCGACACCGACCGCGATCTGGCCGAGGCGCTCGTCGAGGTCATCGCCAGAACCGGGGACCGGTCGCCATGACCGGGCTTGTCGAGGTCATCGACGGACATGTGAGGCCGGCCTCATGACCCTGTCCTCCCCGCTCCTGCTGGCCGTCGGACTGCTCGTCACGGCGGCGCTCGTCTGGGCGACCGTCGTCTCGGCGCGCCGCCGGACGGCAGCGCTCGCCGCGGCCGGCGTCGCTGTGCCGGGCGGCCGCCGGGCGTACCTCGGCGTCGGCCTGACGATCGCGGGCGTCGGGGTACTCGCGATCGCCACCGCCGGACCGACGGCCATGGTGCCGGTGCCGCGGAGCGCGGGCACCGTCATCCTCGCCATCGACGTCTCCAACAGCATGGGCGCCGACGACGTCGCCCCCACCCGGCTGGCGGCCGCGCAGCGGGCGGCCCGCGCGTTCGTGGCGGCCCAGCCCGACAGCGTCGACATCGGAGTCGTCGCGTTCGAACGGGGCGCGCTCACCACCGCACGGCCCGACGCCGACCACTCCGTCGCGCTCGCGGCCATCGACCGGTTGAAGATCACTGGCGGCACCTCGCTGGGGACGGCCATCACGGCCTCGCTGTCGGCGATCACCGGCAAGCAGGTGACCGTCGGCCGCGACGGCGCCGCTCCCGACATCGGCTACTGGCCGTCGGCGACGATCGTGATGTTCTCCGACGGCCAGAACCAGGGCGCGGACGTCGAACGCGCCGCCACCGTGGCCCAGCGGGCGGGTATCCACATCCACACCGTCGGGGTCGGCACCACGGCCGGGGCGACGGTGCGGGTCGACGGCTACCACCTGCAGACCTCGCTAGAGGAGGACACCCTCGCCGTGATCGCGCAGACCACCGGCGGTGCCTACCACCCCGCCTCCGACACCGCGCGGCTCGACGGAATCGCCGACACGATCGATCTGCGGCTCACCGTCTCCGACGAGCCGCTGCCCCTCGCCGGCGGGCTGATCGGGCTCGCCCTTGCGCTGCTCACCGCGGGAGCGGCGCTCACCGTGCTCCGGTCCGGACGGGTGATCTGAATGTCGTTCTCATGGCCGTGGGCACTGTCGGCAGTCCTGATCATCCCGCTGATCTTCGCCATCCGTGAGTGGGCGCGGCGCCGCCGCCGGCGGGCCGCCGTGCGCGTCACCTCGATCGCGCTCGTACGGAGCGCCCTGCCCGGCCGTACACGCTGGACGCGGAAGATCCCCGCGGCACTGTTCATAGCCGGGCTCGCGCTGCTCGTGGTCGGGGCCGCGCGCCCGCAGGCGTCGGTCCCGGTGCCGCGGACGTCGGCGACGATCCTGCTCGCGTTCGACACCTCCGGCTCCATGTGTTCCACGGACGTCGACCCCAACCGCATCGTCGCCGCGAAGAAGGCCGCCGCGGACTTCATCGAGTCACAGCGGGGCGGGCCGCGCATTGGCCTGGTCACCTTCGCGGGCACCGCGGGTCTGCTCGTTCCTCCCACCGACGACACCGACTCGCTGATCGAGGCGCTGGACGGCCTCACCGTGTCCCGCGGCACCGCGATCGGGCAGGCCATGCTTACCTCGATCGACGCGATCGCGGAGGTCGACCCGTCGGTCGCCCCCACCGGGGCGGCCCCCGGCGGCGGGGAAGGCTACGCCGGTGCCGCGATCGTCGTGCTCACCGACGGCGCCAACACCCAGGGCGTCGACCCGCAGCTCGCCGCCCAGGAGGCGGCCCTGCGCCGCGTTCGCGTCTTCACCATCGGCTTTGGCACCACGAACCCGGCCCCGATGGTCTGCGACAACTCACAGTTCGACGGCCGCGGCTTCGGTGGCCGGGGCGGCGGCTTCGGCGGCCGCGGCGGATTCGACAGCGGCCGTAACCCCCGCACCATCGACGAGCCCGCACTCAAGCGGATAGCCCAGACCACCGGCGGCTCCTACCACCGCGCTGAGAACGCCGACCAGCTCCAAAGCGCCCTCGATACCCTTCCCGGCAGCTTCACCGTCATCCGTCAACGGGTCGACACAGCCGCCGCCTTCGCCGCCGGCGGCGCCATCCTCATCGCCGCAGCCCTGTCCCTCTCCCTCTGGTGGAACCGCCCCCGGACCCCGACCCGGTGACGGCAGCATGTAGCCGAGACTGCCTCAGCGGTCCCCGCCGGTTCGCGGCCGTCCACGTCCGCTGGTGGGACCTGGACCATACGACCGGACACATCGGCATCGGCCTCAGGAGGCCGACGGGCATGCAATCTCCAAGGCGAATTGGACATCATCGCGGCCTCAACGGTGTGGGCGATCCCGCGCCCGCGTGACTGCGCACCCCGGACGGTGCAGGCCCGCAACCTGGTGATGGCCGAAGACCCGTCGTCACAAGCGTGATCAGCGAATACCACCACGCCGCTTGACCACAGCTCAGGACAGCGCCTGCCCGCCCGCCTCACGTTCTGCCCGCGCGCAGTCTTCTGGAACGCCGGCCGCTTCGACGGCTCGGCGTTCGATGAGGCAGCTCATCGACGGGCTTCGCCGGCGGGTTCGTGGCGGGACGCCAGAATCGGCCTGCCCGCTGCTGGCTATCCTGTGGCACGTCGAGCCAAGCACGGCTCCCCACCACGAGCCCACCGGAAGGCGACGACCGTGACAGCCTCCCAGCGCCGGAGCACATGGCCGGCGACGATGGTGGTGGCGCACGTGGTCCTGGTTCTCCTGACGATGCTCATCCTGGCGGGCGTCTGGCACCTCGGCGCGGACCTGTGGCAGATCTTCGCCGCGGCGGGTGCTGCCGTCCTGCTCCATGTGGGAGCGGTGGTGGCCCGTCGACGGCCGTGGGTGGGGTACGCGATCGGCGCGCTGGCAATGCTCGTCCTGGTGATGATGCCCTTCCTGGGTTGGTCACCGAACATGCTGCCCTCGGCTGTGTGCTTCCCCCTCACGTTGTGGCGGCTGACCAGCCTGGTCTCGGTCAGGTCCTCGGTGGTCGCGTTGGCCGTCGCCGCGCTCGGGATCGTCCTCACCGAGCTGGTGGCGTGGGCCCGGCTGCCCCCTGACCCTGGGTGGACCCGCCTGGTCGAGGGCGGGCTGCTGATGCTCGTGGTCGGCGGCGTGTGGCTTGCGGCCCTGCTGGTACGCCGCAGGCACGAGGCCGGCCGACGAGCCGAGAGCGAACGACTGGCCGCGGCGGTCGCGGACGAACGGGCCAGCATCCGCCGCGACCTGCACGACGTGATCGCCCACACGGTCACCGTCATGGTCGCGCGGATCGAGGCCGCGGCGGTGACGACGGCGGATCCGGCGACCCGCCGCGAACTCGGCGACATCGCCGAGGCCGGCCGGGACGCCCACCAAGGTCTGCGAGCGATGCTGGCCACCTTGGGCCCGGCCACCGTGGCGCCGCGCGCCGATCCCCGGCCCAGACAGGTCCCGATCTCGCTCGATGCCCTCCCTGACCTCGTGGCCTCGGCGGCGAGCCCGCTCCATGCGGTGACGTTCGCGGAGGTGGGTGAGCGACGACCGCTGAGCCTGAGTGCCGAGGTCGCGGCGGTCCGGACCGTGCAGGAGGGCATCACCAACGCGCTGCGCCACCTCGAACCACCGGTCGAGGTGACCGTTCGCCTGCGCTGGACCCCGGCCGAGGTGGTGGTGGAGGTGCGCGACGACGGCGGCAAGGCGCTTCGCGACGTCGGCAGCCAGGGGACCGGCTTGATGGGGATCGAGGAACGGGTGCGTACCGCAGGCGGCACCCTGTCGATCGACGATGGGGACGAGGGGTGGGTGCTGCGGGCGCGGCTCCCCACGAAGGAGGGGAATGACCGAACGAAGTGAGGGAATCAGCAAGCACAGCACCTTGGTCATGAGGCCGACGAAGGAGGTCTCGTGACCGGGATCCGTGTCATGCTCGTCGACGATCAGGAGTTGCTGCGGGCCTCGCTCCGTACGGTGCTGTCGGCCGACGAACGCATCGAGGTCACCCACGACGTCGCGAACGGCAGCGACGCGATCGAGGTCGTCCGGCGGCACCGCCTCGACGTGGTACTGATGGACATCCGCATGCCGCGCATGGACGGGGTCGCCGCCACGGCGGAGATCGTCAAGATCGCACCGGCGACCCGGGTGCTCATGCTGACGACGTTCGATGATGACGAACTGGTCGTGGCCGCCATCCGGGCCGGCGCGAGCGGCTACCTGACCAAGGACGTCCGGCCCGCAGCCCTGGCCCAGGCCGTGTGTGACGTCGCCTCCGGGACGTCGGCGCTGGCCCCGGGGGTGGCCGCGACGATCCTCGATCTCGTACGGCAAGTGCCGATGCGGAGGACGGCAGCCCTGGACGGCCTCACCCCACGCGAGGTCGAGATCTTCGGCCTGCTCGCCCGCGGCAGGTCCAACAGCGAGATCTGCGCGGAACTGGTGCTGAGCGAGAACACGGTGAAGTCGCACGTCCGGGCCGTCCTGCAGAAACTGAACCTGCGCGACCGCGTGCACGCGGTGATCCACGCGTACGAGAACGGGCTTGTGGGTCGCAACGATCTGCCTGACTGAGATTCCATCCTGCCGGGTGGTGCCGTCTCACACCTTCGGGTGATGTCGGCCGGTGACGCCCGGCCTAGGTTCGACGTCGTGCATTTCCTACCTCTCCGCTTTCCTCGTGTGACCTCCCTCATCGTCCTCGGCGGTGTGCTCGTCGCCCTGCTGCTCGGCTGGACGGCACCGGCCCATGCCGCCGGCGAACGACTGGTCGACGACTACCGCTCCGTCTACGGCACGCCGGGTGTCGCGGCGGCCGTGATCGACGGGTCGTCGGTCGAGACGATCGTCCGCGGCCGGGACGGGGACGGCAACGCGGTGACGGCGCGGACTCGGTTCCGGATCGCGTCGATGAGCAAGTCGATGACGGCGGCGGCGATCATGCTGCTGGTCGACCGTGACCGCGTCTCCCTGGACGACCCGGTCGTCAAGGTCCTGCCCGACTTCAGAATGGCCGATCCCCGCTTCACCGGGATCACCGTGCGCCAGATCCTCAGCCACACCTCGGGGCTGTCGAACAGCACGAACAACGAGTATGTGTTCCCGCCTCCGCGCAGCGCGCAGGAAATCGTGGCCAGGCTGGCCGACAAGACCCTGGCCGCCGATCCGGGCACCCGCTCGGAGTACCACAACACCAACTACTCGATCGCGGCGAGGATCGTCGAGGTGGTGTCGGGGAAGTCCTTCGACGCCTTCCTCCACACCGAGCTGTTCACGCCGCTGGGCATGACCGGCACCAGCTCGACGCTGGGGTGTTCCGATCGTGCCGAGGGCCTGCCGTCCGGGTACGAGGTCGTTCTCGGGGTTGCCGTCGCGGCACCGGAGATGCCGGGGATCTGCGTCGGCAACGGCGGGGTGATCTCGACCCTGGACGACATGGTGCGGTGGCTGCGGTTCAACCAGGGAACCTTCGGGGCGGACCTGCTGAGTGCCGGCTCCCTGGCCGAGTTGCACACCGTCCAGCCGAAGGCCGGCGACTACGCCCTCGGCTGGCAGGCCCGCCCTGTCGCGGCAGACGCCCCGCCGTCGGTGATCGGCCACGGCGGAACACTGGCGACGTGGACCGGGGACATGGTCTTCTCGCCCAAGACCGGTGTGGCCGCCCTCGTCCTCACCAACAGCGGCGGCGATCCCAGCCTGCTCTCGACCAACCTTCTCGCCGAACGGATCGGGGCACCGGCAACGCCGATGAGCAACCCGCTCACCGTCGTGAACGCGGTCCTGCTCGGGCTCACGGTGGGGATGACCGCACTGCTGGTCACCGCGGTCGTCCGAGCGCGCCGCTGGGCCTCGCGACGCCGCGCGGCGCGCCGGCCGAGGCTGGTTCTGCGGCTCGTGCCCCTTGCCCTGGTGATGGTGCTGGGCGTGGTGCTGCCGACGCTGATCTGGGGGGCGTTCAGCTTCCAGTACTGGATCATCACCGCCTGGCTGCTGCCGCTGCTGGCGCTCTTCTGCCTCATCTGCTGCGTGCTCGGGGCGGTCGCAATCGGCCGTCGCCTCTGGTGCTTCCGCCGCGCCGGTCAGGCGACCTTCGCACCGGTACGGCCGGCCACGGCGGACAGCTGACCTGGGCGGGCCATGCCACACGGCACCGGCGTGGAGTCTGCGATCCAGTGGGTGTCGAAGCAGAAGTCCGTGTCCGCCGCCGGCATCCGTATCGCCTTCTTCACCAGCTTGAGGCATTTGTTGTACCCGGACTGCTGCGGCAGGTACGGGAACATCGACGTCAGGTGCGCGTTTGCGTACCGCGGCCGGCGCGTCTCGGAGTGGAAGCCGAGCAGCGCCTGCGCGACCGCGAGAGTGACCAGTTCGGCGTCGGTCAGGCCCATCCATCGACGGGTCTCCAGCTCGTCATCGACCTTCATGTACAGCGCGGTCAGCAGGGCGTCCAGGTCACTCGTCACACAACGATCTTGGACACCCTCTTCGCGTTCCCCGACGCATCGTCAGGCGGCACCGCTACTTGGGCCCTTCGCTCCTCTGAACCCTCGTGCGGCCACGCCGAAGGCAAGACCGCCGACCAGGAACCAGGGATTCCACAGCACCAGCGTCCATAGCCGCTGTTGCGGGCTTACGTCTATCCCCTGGCCCGCTGTGTCAGTCAGCAACAGCACCTCCACGGCGATGCCGCGCACGAGCAGCACAGCGCAAGCGCACCAGCCCAGCGCCTTGATCACCCGTCCGCCCAGGCCACCAGGCCGCGGCCGGGCGAGAAGCCATCCCAGCACGCCGCCGACAAGGCACAGCATTCCCACACCCCACAGGCCAACCACCACGAACCACCCAGGGCGTTCCGCGGCCAGAGGTCCCGCCGAGACGCTCAGGGCCCACCCGCCGCCCAGCGCCCAGTAGAAATGAAGCGCAGCGAAAGCGACCGCCCAGGTGCACGCGATACGCCCCCACAAACCCGGTGTTGCCTTGTCCTGCGGATCTTCATGCATAGCGAGGAGCATGCCACCGTCGTGGCACGCAGCCGCCGGCATCGCTGAGAAACCAGCACGCTATGGCCCCTCAGGCACCACATGCGACGGACTTACTCGTCCAGCAGATCTCGCCGTTCACTGCTGCTGTCGAGCGCCTGGATGAGGTTCCGGGGATCGGCCTGACCACCGCGCACGCGATCATCATCGAGATCGGCCTGGACATGAGCCGCTTCCCCACCGCCGCACACCTGACCTCCTGGGCGAAGTTCGCGCCAGGAGTGAAAGAGTCAGCCGGCCAGCGCAAGGGGAAGGACATGCTGCTCCGTGTCTACGCCAAGTGCATGGAAGGACAGCGGCACCGTGCCAATGGAAAGATCGCTGATGCCCTCAGCGGTTGATACAGAATTGTCCTGATGGATTTCTATGGTTGCTGAGCCTGTGGTTATAACGATCGGCGGGCTCAGCGTCATGGTTTTTACGCCAAACCCGCCGTCCACATTGCCCCTATATGCGCCGATCGGGCCTTCCGTGGAGTTTGAAGATGTCTTGTACCTGCTGAGCCCAGAAGACAAAGGGCTCATCGAATCGGTAGCCGAGTGAACGAGCCATTTCGTAGAAGCCCTTCCCGGGCTCCTTGTCGCCGTACTTGTGAGTGACGATGGATGTCAGAGCAGGTCTTCCCGCTTTGTGCTCATCCTCGAAGATGGCTCCGAGTAGGTGGCTCATCAGAGCTGAATGGGGGTCGAGCTTCACCGTCGCCACCTCGCTCGCGACCTCTCCGTACCACGTCATACGGCGATCGTAGGCCGCGTTCAGGATGGCCTGACGAACCTCTTCTTTGGCCGCATCCCACTGCTCATCGGTTAGACCGAACTGTGAACCTGATCTCCTCATAGCCCTCCCCATGTTGTAAAATCCGCTGGATTCGACCGTGATCAGAACTTCATGCCAACCGGAAGTGGAATGCTTTCGGCAGTCTTCGAATGCGTATCCTTTTCAGCTCGTTTCAAACGGGCGGGTAAAAAACGTGAGTGTGCAGCTTGAGGCGATCACAAGAGTCTTGCCGCTGGGGGAGAAGCCGACAGCGCGCAGCTCGCAGGAATCCTCTCGGTGGACGTGCCACCAGGATGAGCCGGCTTCGCCTTGATAGGGACTGCCGTTCAAGGACAGCGTCACACTCTCAACGGGCCAGTCCGGGGCCACGACGTCGACCGTCCAGCCGTCGGGCGTGGTGGTGTGGAGACCGCCTCCCCAGAGGCCGGCCATGGGCACGGTGACGCCGGAAAGTGGGCCGATCCCCTCATGAACGAGCTCGTTGGTGTCAGGCCACCCGGCATCGGGGTCCGAGTCACGGGCGATTCGGGTGCCCGTCGAGCACTCGAACAGACCCCTGCCGTTGCTTGATACGACGAGCAACAGGTCATCGTGACTTTCGGGGACCACACCGAACCCGACACAGGACAGACCGCCCACCGCTACTGGGGTCAACGACTGCCACGGCACGGGCGGCGGCTGAAGAGGGGCAGCACGGAAACGAGCGCGTAGCTGATCCTGATACGAGGTCATGGTGTCCAGCTTTCCGCGCGACGGGAACGCCGGGACCGTGGACGGCGGTGAGTGCGGCTCTGCCACACAGAAGTTCACGCCTCGACCTGGGCAAAGGTGTCCCGAGTCATCCCGCGTATGTCCCGTGACCACTGACATGCGGCTGCCTACGGCGGCACCCGGCTGCGTGTGATCACTAAGAGAGGGCACGCTGAACCCCAGGTCAGGGGCCAAACGGCTGGTCGGAAGAGTGCCCCCGGCATGATTCGAACATGCGACACCCGCTTTAGTCTCCAATCTCCCCCTGGTGGAGGAGGCCGTTCGGGCCTGAAAATCGGGGTGGTTGCTCGCTGACGTCGTATCTCCTTGGTCGTTCAGGCCGTGCTTTAGTCGGACGCCGGGAGCCGTGCCTGTGGGCCTTTCACTGTTGCTTCGAGCACGCGGATCAGATTCGTTACCGTCCCCTTGCGGCTCCCGCGAGCAACCACCCTCATGCTGTCCCCGGCGGTAAGGAGGCCCGATGCTCGCCCCCACCCACGACGTCGAAGAGATCATCGAAAGGGTCGCCGCCCTGGACGTCGGCAAGGCCACCCTGGTGTGCTGCGCCCGCGTCCCCGACGACAAGAAAGCCGGCAGACGGCTGCAGGAGGTGCAGACCTACACCACGATGACCCGCTCCCTGCTGTCGATGAGCGATCGGCTGCGCTGACTGGGCGTCACCCGGGTGGTGATGGAGGCCACCTCCGACTACTGGAAACCGGTGTTCTACCTGCTGGAGGCGCAAGGGTTTGAGGTGTGGCTGGTCAACGCCCGCGACGTCAAGCACCTGCCCGGCCGCCCGAAGACCGACAAGTTGGACGCGGTCTGGCTGGCCAAGGTCGCCGAACGGCAGATGCTGCGCCCCAGCTTCGTGCCGCCCCCGGAGGTCCGGCTGTTGCGTGACCTGACCCGCTACCGGGTGGACCTGGTCCAAGCCCGCACCGCCGAGAAACAGCGGGTGGAGAAACTGCTGGAGGACGCGCAGATCAAACTGAGCGTGGTGGCCTCCGACATCTTCGGCGTCTCCGGCCGCGCCATGATGGCTGCCCTGATCCGCGGGGAGCGCAGCCCTACCGCGCTGGCACAGCTGGCGCGCTCCAGCCTGCGCGGCAAGATAGCCGCGCTGGAGGAGGCCTTCACCGGCCGATTCTCCGACCACCACGCGTTTTTGCTGGCCACTATGCTGGCCCGGGTAGACGGCATCAACGCCGACATCGCCGCCCTGGACCAGCAGATCACTCAGCAGATCGCACCCTTCGCCGCGGCGGTCGAGCGACTGGATGAGATTCCCGGGATCGGACTGACCGCCGCGCACGCGATCCTCGCCGAGATCGGCCTGGACATGAGCCGCTTTCCCACCGCCGCGCATCTGACCTCTTGGGCGAAGTTCGCGCCGGGAGTCAAGGAGTCGGCCGGCAAACGCAAGGGGAAGAACGCCACCGGGCACGGCAACCGCTACCTGGCCCGCACCCTCGGCGAAGCCGCGGTCGTCGTCGGCCGCACCGACACCTTCCTGGGCGAGCGCTACCGGCGAATTACCCGGCGCAAAGGCAGGAAGCGCGCCCTCGTCGCGGTCGGCCGCTCCATCCTGGTCATCATCTGGCACCTGCTATCCGATCCGGAGGCGCACTTCATCGATCTGGGCGCCGACTTCTACACCCGGCGCACCAACCCCGACCGCAAGAAGCGCAACCACATCCGCGAGCTCGAAGCCCTCGGCTACCGCGTCACCCTCGACCCCGCCGCCTGACCAGTACGGCCCGCACGACCCCGTTACGCACCACCACATGAGGTTCGCTACCGCGTGCCCAGCGAATGTCTGATTTTCGGATCAGGAGAGCTCGAGCCATTCCGAGTCCGTTGTGTCTACTGATGGGCGATATGTAGGTGCTGTCCGACGTGCATTGGCACCTCGACAATGACCTCTCACCGTCCATCGCTCGACGGGTGTTTGACCTGGTCAAAGCGATACTCGCGGTCGGAATCTGAGAGTCGTTCCCGCTCTTCAGCTGCGGGTGTCGGACCTGGGAGTGCAGGTTGAGGACTGGCTGTTGTGCTCCTGGTGACCTGCGTTGACCTCGGTCGCCAGGTTAGCGATTCGCTGAAAATGCTATGAACGCGACCGGCGTCAGCGAATCACCAGCGAGGGAACGATTCTGGTACTTCTGAAGCGGAGGCGATAGCACTCCTAGCCGGCGGGGAAGTGCAGCCTGAGATGGTCCACCCCGAACACACGCCGTATCTTTCCCTTGATGAGGACGGGCTGGAGCACGGTGAACACCCGCTCGATCGCAGCCTCGTCATAGTCGTCCAGTGTCGGGTTGGCCCGGAGGCACAGTGAGCCGTCAGGCAACTCGTCGACTTCGTCGAAGGCGCCCGTCGCTGCCAGAGCCGTCGGTCCGCCCAGCCGCGCTGCCAGCGCGCCTGCGCACACGGTGACCCAGGAGTAGCCGCGCAGTTCGAGCTCGCAGCGGGGGACGGTAACGGCGTCCAAGGCGCCGAGCGTGGTCTCCAAGGGCGTCTCGTCAGTGAGGCAGTCGTCGGTGACATGGCCATAGCAGGCCCCGGTGACGGCGGCCCGCCGCTTCAGCGCCTCCGCCCAGCGCTGCTGGGCGTCAGGCGGGTGCCGGTCACCGGAACGCGGCACCTGCTCCACCCTGAGTTTGACCCACGGCTCGGCTTCCCCGGCAGGAGCGGACACGTTGATCCACACGGTGCCGTTGCCGGGGAACCCTCGCTCGTCGAGCGGAGTGACGATGTACTCGACCATGTGGGGGCGTCGTTGGAGCGCACGGGCGACCGCGCGCAGGCTCGCCTCGGAGTACGGCATGGTCTTGGAGAACGGGCGTGAGAGCGCGGGTTTGACGCGGAACTGCGCCCACAACCCGCCCGGCTCCCCGGAGGGGGTGCGCCCGTCTCGTCGTCGAGGGCGGCGGGGTTCATCCGGGGGCTGCGGGCCAGCAGCGACGCCAGGTCCGGGGCGAAATTCGCCAGCGCGCCCGACAGCCAGTCAGATGCCAGGCCGGCACGGTGGTCGTCCGACTTCGCGCGGACGACAAGTTCGGCCGACAACCTGTTGGAACCGAGCGTCACTGTCCCTCCGGAGTCAACCAGCCTAGCGGCCCGCCGGGGTTCCGGCGGGCCGCGCCATCTCGGTAAGCCAGTCCCGGCGGCTGGTAGAGGCCGAAGCTCAGGATGGACAGGGCGATTTCGCGGCGTTGGAGTGAGCGATGACGATCTCGTTGGTCTCCTTGACGTAGTTGGGCACGGGGTAGCAGGAGGTCGAAGCCGGGCAGGACATTGCGTCCGCCGGTCTGCTTCGGCAGCGCCTTGAGCGCCTTGATGTAGATCGCGAGTTCGTTCTTGCCTTGGGCCGGCGACCGTGGTGCGCTTCACCTCCCACAGGTAGATCGCGTCCATCTTGGCCGTTCAAAGCTAATGACCAGAGGCAGGGCCGACCATTGACACGATGTGCCTTTGGCCACTCGTCCGTTCGTCCAGGGTGTAGGGCGGGCGGCGGTCGATGCGGCGACGAACCTCGTCAGTGCCGAAGTGGTAGTCGATGCGTCGGGTCGCCATGGCCCAGTCCTCCATCGAGCGGACCGCTGACAGGGCCTCCACGACGAACGGGTCGCTCCATCTTTCCTTGACGCGCTCCCACAGTGTGCCGGCATCATCGGTGATGAGGTTGCCGACGGTGCCCTCGTAAATCGGCATCGCGCGGACCTCGCCGTCCGGCTCCACCTGCAGCATGGGGAAGCCGTGTCGCTTGACGACGTCCGGATGCATCATCAAGACCATGTTGTTCGACGTCATGAGCTGCACCGAGCGGGGCGAGAGGGAACGCAGCCGTTCGACGTTCTCGCGGCTCACCAGCGTGCGCAGTTGGTCGAAGTCCAGCAGCTCGTGTTCGGCGAATCCCTTCCTGCTCGCGAGACCGGACGGCACCGCGGCGGCGAAGGTGAGGAAGCGCAGGTTCGGGAAACGGGGCGCGACCGCGCGGCAGAACTCCTCCAGCTCATGGAGGTTGGACCGCACAACCGCGTAGTCGACCCCGAACTCGACCGGGTCGGCACCGCGCGCCACGCGCTCCCCGGAGACGTCGTCCAGGATGGCCAGCGTGCGCATCGCCCGCTCGAACGAACCGCCCCGTCCGCGGATCCGGTCGTGCACCCCGGCGCTCGCCCCGTCGACGCTCACGGTGATCCGGGCGAAGACCTGGGACGCCTCTTCGGCCCACCGGCGGTCGAATGTCCATCCGCCGGTGTAGAGGTTGGCCGCCACCCCTGCTCCGCTGATCCGCTCGGCGACCTCCAGGAGGTCTCTGACCAGCAGCGGCTCGCCACCGGCGAACTCCACCGCCTGAGGGCGCAGAGAGACGATCGCGTCGGCGGCCCTGAGCATCTCGTCACGGTTCAGCTGCCGGGCCGGGCGTCTGCCGGACTCGGAGTAGCAGTGCACGCAGCGCAGCGGGCAGGCGTAGGTGATGTCCCAGATGACGTCGCTGGGCCCCTGTGGGGTGCTCATGGCACGGTCCTTTCCTCGTTGCCTGACGCGGCGTTTCTCTCTTCGCGAGGGTCGATCAACGGTGGTCCCGTTCCGGGACGCTCGTCGTCCCGGAACGGGACCACCTCCAGCGCTCAGCCCCGGTCAGGGCCGAGCACGCTGGTCACGACGGCCGCGTCGTCAGGAGGTGAAGGTGGCGTAGCAGGTCCAGTCGCAGCCCCAGGTGATGACACATGGGTAGAGCTCCGACTCCTGGGCGGCGGGCAGCATGTCCAGGGCGTCGATGTTGAGTTCCATGATGATTTCCTTTCGTTAACCGTTGTGCCGCTCGCTTCGAACGGCCTGTCCACCGGCCCCATCGACAACGATGAGGCCGGAGCCTGTGGGCCCGCGCGCCGCGGAGAGCGGCGCCCCGGGCTCCTGCTAGGCGGGCACGGACGTCCCCTCTTGCAGGAGTTCGAGTGGGCCGGCGGTCGGTGCGGCCCTTTCGCTCAGGAAGTCGATGAGACGGTCGGCGACCAGGTGTCCCTCGCTGGAGACCAGCGGGTCGTGGTCGGATCCGGGGATTTCCAGGTAGACCGGTGCCACCGGGTGGGCGGCCGTCAGCAGTCGGCTGTGCAGCCGCCGGGAGTGGGCGACCGGGATGATCGGGTCCTGCTCACCGTGCATGATCATGATCGGCTGCCGCATGCGATCCGCCAGCCGGGCCAGGTCGCGCGGGCCGAGCGCATCTTCGAGCTCCATCCGACCGCCAAGGCGATCGAGCAGCGTGCGTACGCTGGGCGGCCCGTCCCGGTACAGCTCTCGGCCGGACAGGAAGGGGGCGATGACGGCGGCTCGGGCCCACAGGTCCGGCTCCGCGGCGACGGCCAGCAGAGCCAGGTAGGCACCGTAGCTGATGCCGTACAGCATGGGCCGCTGCCGGCCCGGACCACGGGCGTCGGCCAGCGCGCGCCCCAGATGAAGGGTGTCCGCAAGGTCCGGGCCGCCCCACGCGCCACGGATGGCGTCGCGGTGCGCGGCGCCGTAGCCGGTGCTCCCTCGTTGATTGGGTGCGACCACCGCCATGCCCGCCGCGGCCATCCGCTGGAACAACGGCTCGAAACCGAAGTGCCAGGCGGCCTCCGGGCCACCGTGCAACGCCAGGACCACCCGCTCGCTCGCCACCGGATCGCCGTACACGATGGCCTCCACGGGCCCGGCCGGGCCTGGGTAGTCCACCGTTCGCGCGGATATCCAGCGTCCCGGGTGCTCCTCGGCGGTGGCCCGTACCCGGGACCGGAGCGGATCGGGCAGGGTGACCACGCCGAGTGGGCGGTCCGGCGTGGTGTGCAGCAGGTGCAGTCCGCCGGCGGTCCAGCGGGCCGTGTGCTGCAACGTCCCGGCCGGCAGTTCTGCCTCGACGGTGGTGTCCGCCACGAGATCATGCAGCAGCAGGTGGGAGCGGCTGCGACGGGTGACCGACAGGGCCAGGTGCCGTCCGCCGGGATCCAGGGCCAGTGGTGTGACGGTGCCCTCGATGTGGTTCAGCCGCTCGGGGAACACCGTCGGCGCCGGGTCGTCGCGGTGCCGGACGCCGAGACGGAACGTGCCGTCCCGCCGTGCCGCGGTGAGGAGCACTCCGGTGCGCGGCGCGGCCATGAGCAGGTGCTCGCCGTCCGCCACTCCTTCGAGCGGCGCCGAGAGACCGGTGGCGAGGTCGAGGACGAACGTGCCACCTGTTCCCGGCTCGGGACGGGCCAGCGCGAGACGCCGGCCGTTCGTGTCGAGCCAGACTCCGCCGCCGACCGCGCCGGTCAGCTCGGCGACCGGCTCAAGAGGTTCGGCATGCCCAGACACCTGCCACACCTTGGTGCGTCGGCCCTCGCCCCTCTCGAACAGCAGGGCGGCGGTGTCCGGCGCGATGCCGCCGATGAGCCCGAGCCCCGTGCCGCGAGTGGCGAGCAGTTCGTGCTCCTCGGCCGCCGCGCCGTCCGTTCCGGGGACGGCGAGCAGCAGCCGCGTGTACTCCTTGCCGTGGCGGCAGAGCAGCACACCGACGTCGTCGGCCGGAAGCGGGAACGGAAGCGGGAAGGTCCAGGAGTCCTCGCCGTCCCTGGTGGGCACCAGGGACGGCCGTGGCGCGGGACCGGTGAGGTCCCACAGTTCCGGCATGAGCCGGGCGCGGCCATGGGCGGCCAGGCAGGCGGCATACTCCCCGGTGGCGGAGAACCTGAAGTTGATCCGTCGGAGCTCCGCGGGCAGGCCGGCGGTGGTCATCTGGGTCGTCGGGGGCGCCGGGGGCGCCGGGGGCGCCGGGGGCGTCGGCAGGGGGCTCATGACGCCCTCCCGACGGCGGCCGCGAATGCCTCGTGAGCGGAGGCCGTACCGATCGCGGCGTCGGCCATCCACGGGCGGGGCCCACCGTGGCGCAGCCGCCACAGGAAGGCGAGCACGCCGGCCAGACCGGTGTTCCAGCCGAACGTCACCTCGAGGCCGTTCTCATCGGGCACCACGAGCAGCCCGTCGCGCATGGTGGCGCGCGCCCACAACATGGCCGCGAGTTCCTCGGCCTGCTCGCGGTAGACCGGCTCGCCGGTCAGATCCGCCATGTCCAGCAAGAACTGCCCGTCCCCGGCCAGTCCGTGACAGGCCGCGGTGCCGGAGCGCAGCCGGTGGCCGTGCACGGCGACGGCGGCGGCCCGCGCCACCTCCAGCGCGCGCCGGTCACCGGTGGCCGCGTGCAGGCGTACCAGGAACGTCCCTATCCCCGAGGATCCGTTGCACCAGTGGGGCAGCTTCGCCCCGCCGCGCGGGCCCTCCGCCCACAAGGCCGCCGCGCCTTGGTAGTCGGCCGCGTCCATCAGGGTACGACCGGCGGCGGCGGCCATTTCCAGGCAGTCCTCGCGTCCGAGCGCGATGCCGGCCGCCAGCAGGTACGCGGCGATGCCGGCGACGCCGTGGGCGAACCCGTAGTGCACCACTCCCGCCAGCGCGGAGTCGAAATCCCGCGGGATGGGCCACAGCACCGTGTCGGGGGTACGCTGCGCGACCTTGAGCAGTTCGTCAGCGCATCCGCTCGCCCGGTCGCGGAGCCTCCTGTCACCGGTGGCGTTCCACAGGTGCACCAGCGCCATCCCCGTCCCGGCCAGGCCATGGCAGATGTCGGGGTTCGGCCAGCTGACCGGCAGTTCGAGGGCGAGGCCGAGACCCGCCGAGCGCACATCGTGGTCGTCGAGCGCCCTGCCCACCTCATGCAGGGCCCAGGCCATGCCGGCCCGGCCGAAATACAGCCCCGGTGACGGGCGATGCTCACCCGCGAGACGGCCGATCATCCAGTCGGCGCCGTCGCGCAGACCCGTCGTCAGCCGGGCGCGCAGCTCCTGCGGCAGGGGCGCGGCATCGGGCCCCACCACGGAGGCCATCAGGTGGAGCACGCCGGCCGCGCCATACTGGACGCCACACGGATCGGCGCTGACGCCGTACCCGGCGCCGACGGGCCACAGCCGCGCTTCCGGTCCCGTCCCGCCGTCCGGGGACCCTGAGGACATGCTCCGCCAGGTGTAGGCCAGGCCGTCGTGCAGCAACCGGTCCTGCTCGGCGGTGCCGAGTCGGCGGCCGCCTCTCGCCACGGTGGGCGACTCCGGACTGGTGTCCAGGCCGGACAGGAATGCGCGGACTCTGGCGAGATCCCACCGCCGGGCGGGATCCTCCACCATCAGACCCAAGATCATGGGAGCCAGCTCAGCGGCCAGGGGATTGCCTGAGGCGGCTACCTCGACCAGCGTCCGGACCCGGGAGTCCCACGATCTGGCCTGCTCTCCCTCGTCGGGCGGCAACATCGGCTGGCATGCGGTCACCAGGTAGAACACGGTCGCGCCCAGCGCGTACAGGTCCACTTCGACGCTGGGGCAGGGCCCATGGGCGGGGGCCCGTTCCTGCTCCGGGGGCGCGTAGCCACGGGTGCGGGCCCGCCCGACCGGTGTGCCGGGCATCGCCGCGGTTTCCAGGTCGATCAGCCGACCGTCGCCGTCCTCGGTGACGATGATGTTGTTCGGGGTCAGATCGCGCACGACATAGCCCTGCTCGTGGACCGTCGCGACCAAGTCGACGAGCCGCCCCACCAGGCGCAGCACTGTTTCGCGCCGGCGCGGGCCGGGGCCTTCGGTGCTGCGCTCGCCCGCCCAGGCGGTGAGCACGGTCCCCTCGACACGCTCCTGCACCAGGAACAGGCTGTCGTCCTTGTCGAAAAGCGCCACCCTGCGCGCAGTGATGCCGAGCGGCCCGAACAGGCCGAGCATCCGCCACTCGTGACGTAAGTTGTCACGCTCGTCACGTCCGCTCATTTTGGCGCCCATATGCGGCCGGGCCTGCTTGACGACCACGGTCCCGCCGGTGTCACGGTCCTCGGCCAGGAAGACCCCGCCCTTGGCGCTGTGCCGGACGGCCTGACGCACCACGAACCGGTCGGCGAGCAGTACGGCCTCCGGCGCGGCCGACCGGACTGGAGCTTCGCCCGACTCGAAGGGGCAGGACGCCCACGGCGGTGGTGAGTACCAGGCGTTGCGCTTGTCGGTCACCAGCGTGCCGTCGGGTGCTGTCAGCCGGGAGGCGTAGGAGCCATCGTTGTCCAGCACGAGGGGTGCGGAGAACACCCCATAGCGGTAGTGGACCAGGCTGCCCGGCTTGTAGACGCGATCGGACAGGATGCGCGGCCCGGGCAGGCCCATGGTGGCCTCGTGCAGTTCCTCGGCGATCGCGGTCGCCGCCCGGTCGTCGGACGGATAGACGGTGACGAACTTGCCCACCGCTCCGCGGTCCTGCTCCCTGGACACCAGGTCGGACAGTTCGGCCAGCGTCGCCGCGAACTTGAAGGGGCAGCGGCGCCGCGCCAGCACCTCCACCACGCGGGCGAGCACCACGGGAGCCGACAGCGGCGTCGCCGAGACGTGCAGCTTCCAGCCCTGCGCCTGGCGCGCCACGCCCACCGGTGTCACGTACATCCACGGCCTGCGGCTATGGAACTCCCAAGTGGCGGCGCCGTCCTCACCGTCCACCGCCGCGAGGTCCGCTCGCGCCAAGGCCGCTCTGGCGATGTCCTCCAGCACGTGTCGATCGATGTCGACCTCGTTCTCACGCACCTTGCGCTCGTTCATGCCGTACCCCCGCATGCGTCAACCCCTGGCGAAACCGCCGGACGATCAGCAGGGGACGGAGATCAGCGTGAATATGCCGCCCCACCGCAGATATCGACAGGAACGCCCCCGATGTCTGACCGGCTTCAGGTATAGGTACGGCGACTTGGAGTTGTCTTGGAACTTAATGGCGGCCGACGGCACGTTGTTCTGAGAGCGCGTAGGCGTCGACAGCGTCGGCCAGTCCCGTCCGCTGGATTTGGAGTTGTCTTGGAACTTAATGGCGGCCGACGGCACGTTGTTCTGAGAGCGCGTAGGCGTCGACAGCGTCGGCCAGTCCCGCCCGCTGGATTTTGCCGAGCTGGTTGTCCGCCGTCCCGTTGGTAACGATCCCGACCAGCCATCCCGCAGTACGCAGCTCGGACAGTCCTGCCAGCACCTCCGGGCGGCAGTAGACGAGGTACGGCATGCGCCCGCGGTAGCCGGCCCACAGCTCCTCGACTGGATCAGGAAGGGCGAAGCGTTCGCGAACCCTGGCGAAGAACGCCTCGCGGTGGGGGAGACCTTTATGATCCAGAGCGATCAGCCAATCAACCGCCTCGCGTCCCAAGCTCCGCTTCTCGGCGAACTCCTCAGCCCAGATCCGGAACGCGCCGTCGAGGTCTATAAGGGTGTTGTCCAGGTCGAAGAGCGCCAGTCGCTGCACGATGCTTGATCCTGGGCGGGGACGGCTCCGCGCTGCCGATCCGCGTCCCGGCCGCTTTCCGGATCTGTGGGATCACCCGGCGCTGGTTCGCTCCGACGAGGTACGACCTGCGGAAACGCGTCAAGATCCATCCCACGTATATCCCACAGCCGCTGACATGCGGCTGCCTACGCTGGCACACGGCTGCACAGAGCTGGATGGCGATCGGAAAGACATACCCAGGTCAAGGGCATGATCGCTGGTCAAGAGAGTGCCCCCGGCATGATTCGAACATGCGACACCCGCTTTAGGACGCGCAGATCAAACTGAGCGTGGTGGCCTCCGACATCTTCGGCGTCTCCGGCCGCGCCATGATGGCCGCCCTGATCCGCGGAGAGCGCAGCCCTACCGCGCTGGCACAGCTGGCGCGCTCCAGCCTGCGCGGCAAGATTCCCGCGTTGGAGGAGGCCTTCACCGGCCGATTCTCCGACCACCACGCGTTTTTGCTGGCCACTATGCTGGCCCGGGTAGACGGCATCAACGCCGACATCGCCGCCCTGGACCAGCAGATCACTCAGCAGATCGCACCCTTCGCCGCGGCGGTCGAGCGACTGGATGAGATTCCCGGGATCGGACTGACCGCCGCGCACGCGATCATCGCCGAGATCGGCCTGGACATGAGCCGGTTTCCCACCGCCGCGCATCTGACCTCCTGGGCGAAGTTCGCGCCGGGAGTCAAGGAGTCGGCCGGCAAGCGTAAGGGGAAGAACGCCACCGGGCACGGCAACCGCTACCTGGCCCGCACTCGGGGCGAAGCCGCGGTCGTGGTCGGCCGGACCGACACCTTCCTCGGTGAGCGCTACCGGCGGATCGTCCGGCGCAAGGGCAAGAAGCGGGCCATCGTTGCGGTCGGCCGTTCCATCCTGGTCATCATCTGGCACCTGCTATCCGACCCCGATGCGCACTTCATCGATCTCGGCGCCGACTTCTACGCCCGGCGCACCAACCCCGACCATAAGAAGCGCAACCACGTCCGCGAGCTCGAAGCCCTCGGCTCTACCGCGTCACCCTCGACCCCGCCGCCTGACCAGTACGGCCCGCACGACCCCGTTACGCACCACCACATGAGGTTCGCTACCGCGTGCCTGGCGAATGTTTGATTTTCGGATCAGGAGAGCGGTAACTGTGTGGTCGGCTTATTCCGGTTGACCTGCACGAATGCTTAGCACAGGCAGCATCGCTTGCAAGATCATCCCGTACCTGTCCCGTAGTCGGCCGCCGGGTCAGTCCTTATGAGTGTGTCTCATATAGACACCACGCTACTGACCGGCCTCCACCTCACTACGCGGCATTGGATCGCGTAGCGACGTCGTAGGCGCCCTTGACCCACCAAGGTGCGGACAGCTGTGCGACCCGCTACCGAGGTTGATGTTCTCGATAGCGGACCACGCCTCGACTATCTCCTACCCACCGAAGCGGAGCACTTCATAGCCCTTTAAAGAGGCCTCCCAAGCGACGTCTCAATCTGCTACCCGCACAAGTAGCTTGCCCAAGTTTGCGCCGCTGAACAGCTGGTGGAGAGCGTGCGGGGCAGCTTCAATGCCGCCGTCGACGATTGTCTCGTCGTAGTGGAGCTTACCTTCGCCGAGCAGCCCAGCGAGGTATGTGATCGCCTCTTCGAAGCGGTGGGCCCAGTCAAGTACAAGGAAGCCCTTGATCGTCGCCCGCTGCATGATCAGCTGGACTATGTTGGTGAGACTTCCAGTGTGTTCGCCGCCCTTGTTATAGCTGTTGTACTCGGAAATCATTCCGCACAGGGAAACCCGGGCACCGATGTTGAGCCGCATCAAAATGTGATCCATGACCGGCCCGCCAACGTTCTCGAAATCGACATCGATCCCATCCGGTGTGGCGGCGTCGAGCTGTGCACGCCAGTCAGCGGCGTGGTGGTCGATGCAGGCGTCATAGCCGAGAACCTTGACGGCGTGTTGGCACTTGATGGGACTGCCAGCAATGCCAATCACCCGTCCCGCCCCTTTCTGCCTTGCGATCTGACCGGCAATCGAGCCGACCGCACCGCAGGCGGCAGAGATGACGATTGTCTCTCCCTCTTTCAACTCGGCCAAGTCGATCCCGAGATAGGCCGAGATGCCGGTGTGGCCGAGGACGCCGAGAAAGGCCGACTCGGGTGCCGGCAGTGGGGTCGGCAGGACAGTAAGCGGCGCCTCCAGCTGTGAGTCGTCGGCAAGGACCAGTTCCTGCCAACCGGTGAAGCCGCTGACAGTGGCCCCGACCGGCATGTCTTCGCGCCTGGATGCAACTACTTCGCCGACGCCGAAGCCACGCATCACTGCGCCGATCGGGACCGGAGGTTCGTAGCTACGCATATCGCTCATCCAGACGCGGGAGGTTGGGTCGAGCGAGAGAAGCTTGGTGCGGACCAAGGCCTGACCGTCGGCCAGCTCCGGTACCTGCTCTTCAACCAGTTCGAGGTCACCGTCGGTGAGTTGCCCAACGGGTCGGCGTCGTAGGCGGTAGGCCCGGTTGATGCGGTTGCCAGTCATACTAGACACCTACATTCTCGGCCGTCGGTGCGGCGTTGATGCCAGCCTTCGACGCGGTAATTTCGGATATGTTCGCAGCGCCGCCGGTACCGAAAGCTTCCAGTTCGCTGGGTGCGAGGCAGATGATCGCCTGAGCAGCCTCCAGGTCCGGTACGTCCTCCAGCGGGCCACTCCGCCGCGCGGTCACCCGTTCGACGTCCAACACCTGCCGCACCAACGGCGTCCCCAGGAAGCCTTGCTGCGCAGAGAGCAGAAAGTCGCTCGGCTTCATGGCGTCAGACTACGACGCCACCCGACATCTCCAAGGCGTTTTTCGGTCACATCTCGTGGAGTGACATCGTCACGGTGTTGGCGATCACGGCCTGGGGGTCAAAGCGCGTGGGCGGTGCTGGTCGCGACCGGCCGAAGAGCCGCAGCGCGACCAGCGACCGCCCACGCGGCGAGACGCCGCAGGCGGATCGCCTTTAACCTCCGCGAACACTCCCGGCGCCTCATCGCCGAGTGCCTGCGCCTCGGCGCCCTCGATGAACTGGCCGATCTCCGGCTGATCCAGTGGGCACACATGCTCGGGTTCCGCGGCCACTTCTCAACCCGCTCCCGCCACTACTCCACCACCCTTGGCGACATCCGGGCCGACCGCACCGCCTACGCCCGCGACGAGGCGATCACCACCGGCCGACTGCCCCTCGTCATCGCCGAATGGGAGTACGCCGGAAAGGGCTACTCACTCGGTGACGCCCTCCTCGCCGCCGCACTGACCGGCACGGCCTTATCCGCCTCGCCGACGAGCGGTGGAGGTGACGTCCGATGAGTCGGCGTGACGAGCTGCTGACCGTTCCCCAGGTGCTCGACGAACTGGGCGGGCTCTCGCGCCGGACGTTCTATCGCTGGCGCGAACTCGGTCACGCGCCCAAATGCATCAAGCTGCCCAACGGAGAGATCCGCGTCTGGCGGAGCGACTTCGCGGCCTGGCTGGATACCCTGCGGGAGGTGGCGTGAGCACCTCCTATGAGGTCAAGATCTGGGACCTCCACCGAAAACTCTCGGGCAAGACTCCGTCCTACGTTGTCCGCTGGAAGGTGGGCGCCAAGGAGAAGTCCAAGACGTTCAAGACCAAGGCACTTGCCGAGAGCTTCCTCTCCGACCTGAGGCAAGCGACGAAGAAGGGGGAGCCCTTCGATCTCGCCTCGGGCCTTCCCATGTCGATGGCCAAGCCCGTCGATTCGGGCCTTACCTTCTTCGACTTCGCCCGGTCGTACATGGCAGCCCGATGGGTGCACTCAGCGGCCCGGACGCGCGAGACGATGACGTATGCCCTGCTGTCTCTCGTTCCGGTGCTCGCCAAGGACCTGCGGGGCAGGCCGGATGACTATGAACTCCGGGCGGTACTGCGAGATTACGCCTTCCTGCCCAATAAGCGGCGTGGAGAACTGCGGCCGGAGTACAAGGCGGCGTTCGCCTGGCTGGAAGCGGCGTCCCTGCCCCTCGCCGACCTACTGGAACCGGCCGTGATCCGCTCGGCTCTCGACGCGATCGCCCTCCGCTTCGATGGCGAACCGGCGGCGGCCAACACGGTACGGCGTAAGCGGGCCGTGCTCCATCACATGATGGAATCCGCGGTGGAACTCAAGCAACTGTCCGCCAACCCGCTGCACGCAGTGAAGTGGAAGCCCCCGAAAGCCACTGGGACCGTCGATCCTCGAACGGTGGTCAACCCAGAACAGGTGCGGGCACTGCTCGACGCAGTGAAACAAGTGGGCTGGACGCGTGGTCCCCGGATGGTGGCCATGTTCGCCTGCATGTACTACGCGGCGCTCCGCCCTGAAGAGGCCTCGGGGCTGTGCCGACAGAACTGTGATCTTCCCGCTCAAGGCTGGGGCCTGATCACCCTGGAGAAGGCGCGTCCGCAGGCGAACAAGCGGTGGACGAACACGGGGGAGACCCACGACGAACGTGGTCTCAAGCACTGGGCCAAGGACGATACCAGGGAGATCCCAATCCCTCCCGTCCTCGTCGAGACCCTCCGTGAACACATCCAGGCGTACGGTGCGGAGAAGGACGGCAGGCTTTTCCGCACGAGCAAGGGGCGCCCGTTCTCCTCCTCGGCCTACTCCAGCGTCTGGCAGGAGGCTCGCAGACTGGCCTTCACCGCCGAACAGGTCACCTCACCGCTGGCGGCGCGGCCGTATGACCTGCGGCACGCGGCGGTCTCTCTGTGGCTTAACGCGGGCGTTCCGCCGACCGAGGTCGCCCAGCGTGCCGGGCACGGTGTGGACGTGCTCCTTCGCGTCTACGCCAAGTGCATCGAGGGGCAGCGAGCGCGTGCCAACGGGCAGATCACCAAAGCCCTGGAGGTATAAATTCGCCTTCGCCGGAACGGAAGGGAGCAGCCGAATCGGTGGGTTCGGCTGCCCTTACTGTTGAGACGTGCAAGAGACACTCACGTATCAAGACCAGACATTCATCAATTTTCGTGAGTTCGACTTCGAGGGGCATGCGTTCCGCTGGGTCGACATCAAGCGTTTCGTCCTTTACCGGCCGGATACCGACGATGCCCACTTGCTTGCGGAGCTGATCGGCCATGAGCAGTACCGGGACGACTACGCCGGAGGGGGAGTCGAGACCGACGGGCTCCGCCATGGTCCCTACTGGCTGCGGAACCTGAGCCCGGCCGCATACGTGCACATTGACGAGGTGAGCGCGAACGCTATTTTGCGCGGTTGGGCGGAACAGTTCGATCCCCTACCTGCGGAGCTGTCTGCCCGGCTGGAGAACGAGATTCACTCGCTAGTCGCAGAAGCCACGGAGAGGTACCGACTGAAGGATCTCGGCCGTGAGGCATTTCACGATTGGGGCGGGGTCCACATCGACTTTCATGAGCTGGTTCTCATCGATCGCGCCGCAGGGACCTTGTCGCTCCTGGTTGCCGCCGACGACTGAGATGAGGGGCTCAGCCAGCCTCCCGCTCTGACGGTCTGAGGCATTCTCGCCCCGCGTGACCTGGCCGAACAGTCTAAAGATCATCCCGTGAATAGACCGTGACCAGTGAGTCGGGGCTGCTCTCGATGGCCTACGGCTGCACACGGCGCATGCTATGCCAGGGAAGAACTCCCAGGTCACACGGCAAACCGCAAGGTCAACTAGGTGCCCCCGGCATGATTCGAACATGCGACACCCGCTTTAGGAGAGCGGTGCTCTATCCCCTGAGCTACGGAGGCAGGGGCTCCTAGTAAGAGTAGCGAAAGTGGCGAGTGGTTGCGCGCTTGGAGGGGGTGTTCGGGGCGGACTTCGGGTTATCGGTTCGCTGAGCTGGAGTAAAAGGGCGGCAAGTGGGCGGGTGTGCGAGGTTGGGCGGGGTTAGCGTCACGCCCCGTGATTGACAGGAGACGGAAGCGTATCCGTGGGCGCCGGGCGCTGCGGCCGGCGGTGCTGTGTGGCGCGATGCTGGCGCCCGCGCTTCTGGCCGGGGGGTTGCTGGTGGCCGAGCTCACGGGCTACGAGGCGGCCATCCGGATGGCTGATGCCGGTACGGGGCCTGAGGTGTCCGGGGAGGCGGGGGGCGAGGGGCGCGGGGGGCGGCAGGGATCTCGGGAAGGCGCCTGGAATGGTGCGATGTCCCGACCAGGGAGTGGTGGTGAGGCGTCTCGGGTGGGAGCTGGGAGCGGTGCGGAGTCTTGGATGAGGGCTGGGGATGGCCTGGGGCTCCGGGCGGGGGAGGGCGTGGGGCTGAACGGGGGAGTCCCGGAGAAGGGCGCGGGGCTGCTGAGTGGGGGAGTGCCGGGAGAGGACGCTGGACTGCTGGATGGGGAAGTGCCGAGAGAAGGCGTGGGGTTGCTGAGCAAGGAAGTGCCGAGGGAAGGCGTGGGGTTGTTGAGCAAGGAAGTGGCGAAGGAGGAGGCGGGGTTGCTGGACGGGGGGGTGGCGAGGGAAGGCGTGGGGTTGCTGAGCAAAAGAGTCGCGAGGGAGGAGGCGGGGTTGCTGGGTGAGGGAGTGGGGCTGTTGGGTGAGGGGGCGGCGGGGGACGTGGTGGCGGTGGTGCCGGTCGCGGTTGGGGCGGTGCGGAGCGGGGTGTTCGGGCCGAGGTTGCTGCCTCCGCCCTTGCGACCGGAGCGGGTGTACGGGGGGTGGATGCCGGTCGCCGCGAAATCGGACGTGGGCCGCTCGGCGAGTGGGGGCGGCAGGCTCGGTGGGACGGGCGAACTGGGTGGGTTGAACCAACCGGGCCAACGCGGCTACCTGAATCAACCGGGCCAACCTGGATACCTGAACCAACCAGGCCAACCGGGTCGATCAAGTCAATCGGGCCAACTCGGTCAACTGAACCAACTGGGGCAGTCAGGTCAAACAGGCCAGCCGGGCAGCATGGACGAGGCGGATGTGGTCGTGCCCGTGAGGGTCCCCAGAGGCCCCAGGGGGCCGCGGAGGGCCGCGTTGCGGCCGCCTGTGGAGCCTGAGCCCCGGGAGGAGCGGGAGCCCTGGGACGGCTGCCCGGTGGAGTGGCGGGGGACGTGGCTCTGGGAGGTCTGTGAGGAGCACGCGCGGCAAGAAGTCTGACTTGTCTGGTCGCAAAAAGGGGTGTTCGGCGCATAACGGCTGTGGAGGTCTGGCCCGGGTAGTTGGCCAGCTGTAGTAGCGTGCGTGCCTGACCCAGGTCACGAGTTCGCAAACGGAGGGGTCGAACGTGCCACCTCGTCGATCAGCGGGTCTGATCGCCGTCGTCGCGACGATGCTTTCCCTCCTGCCGGGGGCCGCTGTCGCGCAGCGGGTGCCGGCGGAGGTTCAGGCCGTTGTCGTCGCCGATCCGGTGAATCTCACAGAGCTGCGTCGCGAGGCGGAGAAGGCGACAAAGGACCTTGAGGCCGCGACCAAGGCGCTGGAGCAGCGGCGGACCCAGATCCGTGACTCGGAAAAGAAGCTCACCGCCAAGCTGAGGGAGCTGCAGGCGGCCGAGAGGGCTTTCGAGCAGGTACGGCAGCCGCTCTCGGACCTGGTCGGGCTCCTCTACCAGCAGCCCCTTGGTGGGGACGTGGCTGGTTTCCTGTCCGGCGAGTCCAACACGAACACCCTGCGGGCCATGGCCGGTGTCACCCAGCTCGTTGCCGAGCAGGACCTGATCCTCAAGGACAGCAGCCGCCTGCAGCTGGAGCGGGAGCGGCTGGCGGGCGAGGCGCAGGAGCTCCGGGCGACCAACCTCCTCGCGGAGGCGCAGATGGGCGCCGAGATCGAGACGCTCAGGGCGCGCTCGCAGAAGATCGTGCAGTCCCTGACCAAGGCGCTGGTGAAGCTGGGCGTCAAGATCAACAAGAATGGGCAGCCGGCGGCCGGGTGTGACCCGACCAGGGCGACCTCGATGGGCGACTTTCCCAACGGGCTCATCCCGCAGGCGTACCTCTGCCCGCTCCAGCAACCGGGCAACCAGCTGCGCGGTGACGCCGCGCTCGCGTTCATCAGCCTCAACGAGGCGTACAAGCGGCGGTTCGGCAAGCCCATGTGCGTGACCGACAGCTACCGGAGCCTGGCCGAGCAGCAGTCGGTCTACTACCGCCGCCCCGGCTTCGCCGCGGTTCCCGGACGGAGCAACCACGGCCTAGGGCTCGCGGTCGACCTGTGCGGGGGCGTCGAGCGCTTCCGCTCGGCCGAGTTCAACTGGGTGGAGGCCAACGGCAAGAGGTTCGGCTGGATCCACCCCCAGTGGGCCTACGTCAGTCCTTTCGAACCCTGGCACTGGGAGTACGACCCCAAGCTCGGTTCCCTGCTGTAGGGGCTCCTGGCAGAACGGTCCGCGGCCCTAGAAGTCGATCTCCCAGAAGAGCGCGCCTGCTTCTTGCGGGCCCGTGAGGATCTCCACCAGTGGACCCGGGTCAGTATTGGGAGGCAGGTCGACGGAGAGATAGGTGCCGTGCAGCCACTCGTGGGCCAGGCCGGATACCACGACTTTGCCGTGCAGCAGGTCGTGGAGGTGATCACGGTGAGGGTGCTGCTGGACCAGGGCGGCGCGCAGGGTACGGTGGCCCGACTTCTCGACCACGGCGGAGACCAGATGCTGTTCGTCGATGGTCACGATGTCGCGGTGGCAGATGCCGTAGGTGAAGAACGGCAGGCAGGCGATCTCGAATCTGTCCGGTGCCAGCCGGCGGGTCCACAACTGTTCACGCCAGCCGTCCTGCCGGTCGGAGAGATTTGCATGGATCATGTAGTTACTGGGTCCACGGCCGATCGGGTTGTCGTGCGTGATGATGGTGATGATGCGCCTCCCCGTGAGAGCTGTCGATGCGGCCATGCTGCAGCAATCGACGCCAGCAGACAGGGGCGCAGCCCAAGCTGAGCAGGGCTTCGTGGATATCATCACGGATCTCTGGAGCACTTCGCCGTCGAGCGGGAGCTGCTCAAGCCGCTGCCGGACGAACCGTTCGAGCGAGGTCTGACCGCTGTCACCGAAGATTGATGGCCAGTAGGCGGCGGGGTGGCGCGGAGACCTTCTGAGGCGGGTAATTCCCGTGCGCGACCTCTTGTCGGCGGTTCACACTTCGGGCATGGATGGATATGCCGTCGAGCCCGCCGCACCCTTGGTGCGGTCGAGCGAACTGCTGGGATTCCCTCCCGACGCCCGGGTGCTCATCGTCAACTGCGACGACTTCGGGATGTACGACGCGATCAACGTCGCGGTGATCGACTCGATCGAGCAGGGGATCGCCAGTTCGTGCAGCCTGATGGTGCCGTGTCCATCGGCGCCGCACGCCATGCGTCTGCTTCGCAGGCGGCCGGAGATCCCGTTCGGGATCCACCTCACGCTGGTCTGCGACACGGCCCACTACCGGTGGGGGCCGCTGACCGCGAAGGAGAAAGTGCCCTCACTGCTCGACGACTCGGGCGAACTGTTCATATCCACACCCGCGGGGCGTTCCGAGTTCCTCGCCCAGGCCCGTCTCGACGAGGTAGAGCTTGAGTTCCGCGCACAGATCAACGCCGTGGCCGACGCCGGGCTCACACCAACGCATCTGGACTTCCACTGCCTGGCCGACGGCGGACGCGACGACATCCTCGACCTGACCGTGGCGCTGGCCGCGGAGTACGGTCTGGCGGTGCGGGTCTGGCTCGAACCCGGACGTCAGAAGATGCGACAGCGGGGCCTGCCGGTCACCGACAACGAGTTCCTGGACAGCTTTTCCCTCAGCATCGAGGGCAAACCGGCCCGATACGCCCATCTGCTACGCGAACTGCCGGCCGGGCTCAGCGAATGGGCGGTGCATCCCAGTGTCGGCCGCGAGGAGTCGCAGGCGATCGACAGCGGCTGGCGCGTACGCCGAACCGACTACGAGTTCCTGACCTCGCCGAAGGCTCACGAACTCCTCCACCAGGAGGGCATCGCCGTGATCGACTACCGGACCATCCAACGGGCATGGTCCAGCGCCCCCGGTAGATCGGCAGTACGCCTTCCCGCTCAACGACGGTCGGTGCTGGACAGCCGGCCGTCGTAGGCACTCAAGCTTCTCCGGCCGCATTGAGCCGCAGGCGCCTACCTCCATAGCCTGTTAACCGTCCTCATCCGGCACCGCCGGACGAGGAGGTCCTGCGGTGGTCTCAGATTTCTCCCGTACGGATGCCCGCGAGGAAGTCGTTCCAGGTTGCCGGGGAGAAGGTGAGCACGGGGCCCGACGGGTCCTTGCTGTCGCGGACGGCGACGAGGCCCGGCAGGTTCGTGGCCACTTCCACGCACGCATCCCCGCTGTTGCTGTAGCTGGACTTACGGAACTCGGCACCTGGCAGATCGGAGGACATGGCTACTCCTTCATGACCGCAGCGATCATCGCTTGTGATTCGTCAGGGGCAAGTGCTGTGCTACAAATGCGCTCAAAAGACACTTTATAGCGCGTTACATGCTCAGGGTTCTCGACATATACGTCTCCAGCCGTACCTGCCACGTAGGCGACATCGTCGGCCGGGTCGGCGTATTCCAGGAGGATGAACGCGCCGTCCATGCCCGCGTGGACACCAATCCCGAAGGGCAGCACTTGGATGACCACATTGGGGCGCCGGGCGGCGACGACCAGAGCCCGCAACTGCTCGTGCATCACTTCCGGGCCGCCGATCGGTCGGTGAAGCACCGCCTCATCCAGCACGGCATGCAGCGTAGGCGGGTTCGGCCGCCCGAGTAGCGTCTTTCGCGCCATCCTGGCCATCACTCGACGATGCACCTGATCGGCATCGTCGTTTCCGAGCCCCGCGCCTATGATCTCGCGGGCATAATCCTCGGTCTGCAGCAGGCCGGGAATGAGTTGAACGCCCCATTCCTTGATGAGCGATGCCTCATCCTCCAGCCCGACGTACGACCCAGCGAACACATCGCTGTAGGCGGTCCACCAGCCTTGGCGAACACCGTCCCGTACGAGTTGAAGCAGTGCGGCTCGGACAGGTTCGGCGACGTTGTAGACATCGCAGATCTCCGTCACGTCCTGTTCCGTGGCCTTGGCTGCGCCTGTCTCCAGTCGGTTGAGCCTGCTCTTTGACCAGGAAAGGCGCTGGGCGGCCTCGGTGGTCTTCCAGCCGACGGCGTCTCGGAGGTTGCGGATCTCCCGGGCCAGTCGGCGTTGGCGAACGGTGTTCTGCATGGGGACAGTTTGCCCCAGGCCAGATCCTCTTTCCCACTTCACGCAACGCCATCTTGGGATTTCCCTTGCTGTTCTGGGATTTCCCATCCATCATTGAGCTGTCTCACTGGAGTGGTGCAGATCACTAAGGCGTCATCGACCCAGTCATGGTTCCCGTGAACGAGCCCGCTCGGCGCTGCACGCGACCGGACGAGCCCTCGACCAGGAAGCGAGCTCCGACCCGTGAACAACCCTGGTGCTCCGGTTCTCGACCGGACCATGGCGAACGGCTGCGACTGCTTCGTCAATGAGCCGCCAATGCCGATGGGGTGTGCCACCTGCGGGCATGCCCCCTATGCGCACGGCTGCCCAGACCGGTCCGCCGATCATGAGTACGCGCAGCCCTCCGGCGCTCTGATGGCCACGCGGCTGGAGGCCCGGCGTACCGGGGACCGCTCCTTGCCCTGCTTCGAGTCGTCCGCGCTCACGGCCCCGGCCGAAGTGATCCCGCTGGTACCCGCTCAGCGGTCTGCCGAGCAGGCCCCGGCCGCCGAGCCCGCCGTACCGGTATCGCCGCCCCGGCGGGTGCCCTGCCGCCGTCGCCAGGCGCCCCTGGCCAGGTCCGCCCGCACCAGACCGCCCCAGCCCGGGGGCAGGTATCGCTGCATACCCCGTCCCGGGCGAACGGCCGCCTGCGCTCTGCGTCGCGTAGCGGTCGCCCCGTCTTCGTACCGGCCGCCCGGCCCGTACGGCGTACCCCTCCATGTCCTGCACCGCCCCATGAAGCGGGCCCGTCCTCCGCTACCAACGTCCGGACGGGCCCTTGATCGGATGGAGGTCCAATCAGTGGACGATGTTAGTTCCAGCACCCCAGAGTCGACCATCCCCGGTTGGCGGCTGATCCTCAGTGACGCCGGACGGCTGTGGGCCAGCAGGGAGGAGCCCTTCTCCCTGGCCGCGTTCCATGCCGGAGCCGAACGGACCATCGACGCCGACACCCTCGACACGCTCCGGGCCGAGACCGACCGGCAGGAGGCCATCGCCAAGGAGGCCAATGCCCAGGTGGCTGCCGTCACGGAGACCCCCGCCGGGGAAACGCAGGAGCAGGCCACCGGGCAGGTGATCTCATGATCCGGCGACGGCCCGCCCGCCCGCGTGGACGCCACCGCGACGGCCAGGCCGCCCCTCCCGTGCCGCACTACACCTGGGACCACGAAGCCCGCGCCGAAGCCGCGATGCTGGAGATCACCTGGCCCGGCTGGGCCGTGCTCTACGGCACCGGCAGTCGCCTCTTCCACGCCATCGCCACCTGGCCCACCCCAGAACCGCTGCTCCTCTGCGACCGCACCGTCGACGGCCTCAAGGCGCAGATGCGCGAGGCCGAGATGACCGCGCTCCTGCACCGCTGGGCGCTCACCTCCACCTCGGCCACTATCGGCCACTTCTGAGCAGGCACGGCGGCCCTCCCTTCCCCGGCCCAGGCCGCCGTGCCGTTATCCAACGCGCCCGTACGGCGCGTGACGCGGGCGGGGGGCTCATCCAGCCCGCCCGCGTCCGCCAGGCAGGAGCACCTGATGACCAACGGCGCTGGGAGCACGCTCCTGGGAATCACCTCGTGCGGGCGCCGATCGTGATGGAGAGCCGTCCGCCCGCCTGGGCGGAGGCCAGTTCGGTCGCCTGGGCCGAGGTGGTGGCCAGTACGACGAGGGCGCCTCGCTCGGACTTCTCGTCCGGGGTGGCCAGGACCGTGACGTCCTCGGCCACGGTCGCCGCGGGGGCGGTGCCGTCCCAGGTCGAGGTGGCGGCGGCGAGCACGTCCACCACGTCACCCGGCGAGAGCAGGCGCGCGGTCTCGGGGTCGGCGACGCGGACCGGGGTGGCGACCGTTCCGGGGCCGTGGGCGGCCAGCAGGCCGGGACCGAGCAGGCGGACGTCGGTCAGCGGCTCCCCGCGCCGCGCGGGACCGGCCAGGATCTTTCCGGCGAACGGCGTGCCGGGTCTCAGCGCGCCGTCGGGGACGGTGTCGGGCCTCAGGGCCGCGGGTGTCAGGTCGGTCCCCTGCAGCACGCCGCCGGGGAGATCCCTGGCGGCGGTCAGGACGATCACCGAGGCGGTGTCCGGGCGCAGGGCCAGCAGGGCGCATCCCATCGCCAGGGCGGCGACGAGGGCGGCGAGCAGGCGGTGACGGCGGCCGAGGAGGCGGCGCAGGGCGCGCATGGCTGACTCCATGGATGGGAGCCGGGCGGCGCGGTGCCCGTGACGGGATGCCCCGCCGGATGGCGGGACGGGGACGACTGCCGGCGATCCCACGGAATCGGTGATCGCCCGGCGATGTCTCAGGAGGTGGGCTCAGTCGGGGAGGTCGAAGGGGAGCTTCAGGCCGTCGAGGGCGGTGGGGCAGGGGCAGGTGCGGTCTTCGGGGAGGGCGGTGACGACGTCGCCGATCAGGGAGCGCATCCGGGTGACGTTGGTGGCGAAGAAGGCGAGGACCTCCTCGTGGGTGACCCCCTCACCCGCCTCGACCCCGGCGTCGTGGTCGGTGACGAGGGAGATCGAGGTGTAGCAGAGGGCCAGCTCGCGGGCGAGGATGGCCTCGGGGAAGCCGGTCATGCCGACGATCGACCAGCCGTTGCCGCTGAACCAGCGGGACTCCGCGCGGGTCGAGAAGCGCGGGCCCTGAATGACCACGAGGGTGCCGCCGTCGGACACCTCCCAGTCGGAGGAACGCGCGCTGGAGACCGCCGCCTCGCGGCCCGAGGGGCAGTAGGGGTCGGCGAAGGCGACATGGACGACGCCGCCCTCGTCGTAGTAGGTCTGTACGCGGCCGGCGGTGCGGTCGATGAGCTGGTCGGGGACGACCAGGGCGCCGGGGCCGATCTCGGGGCGCAGCGAGCCGACCGCGCTGGGGGCGAGGACCTGGCGCACGCCGAGGGAGCGCAGTGCCCACAGGTTCGCCCGGTAGGGGATGAGGTGCGGCGGGAAGCGATGGTCGCGGCCGTGGCGGGGCACGAAGGCGACCGAGCGCGATCCGATGCGGCCGACGGTGACGACGTCGCTCGGTGGCCCGTACGGGGTGGTGATCTCGACCTCTGTGGCGTCGTCGAGCAACGAGTAGAAGCCCGAGCCGCCGATGACTCCGATGTCCGCGCGAGTGCCCATGGCGCCGAGATTAGCGCCACGGCAGGGTACTTGAGGAGCCCGGGGGACTGCCTGTGGATAACCTCCTGCGGGAGTCCACACGGCGGCCTGTGGATACCGGGCGCCGAGATGAGCGCTCTGGACCGGGCCCCCGATGGCAGCCCTGGCGTCCCTGGGCCTCTCGGCGGCCGGGAGCCTAGGACGCCGCGGGGGCCGGACTGCTCGCCACCTTCGCCGGCTTGGCGTCGGACTTCGAGTCCGACGAGGTCGACGAGGTCGAGGAGCTCGACGAGTCGGACGACTTCGACGAGCCGGACGAGTCCGAGGAGGTCGACGAGCTCACCGTGCTGGACGAGGACGACCGGCTGTCGGTCCGGTAGAAGCCCGAACCCTTGAAGACGATGCCGACCGCGGAGAACACCTTGCGCAGGTCACCCGCGCAGCTCGGGCACTCGGTGAGAGCGTCGTCGGAGAACTTCTGGACGATTTCGAACTGGTGGTTACAGGCACTGCAGGCGTACTGGTAGGTGGGCACGCGCTCCTCCTCGTATGGTCCGCGCCGATTGGCACTCTAGTGGCGCGACTGCTAATGGTACGCAGCCGACAAGCTTAAACGCGAGTTGGCGTCTTCGCATTCCGAAGGGAGATCTCGATCAGACGCCACGCTCGCCGTACCAGCCCGCGAGTTTGCCCTTGCGGCTGATCGCCCGCATCCGGCGCTCGACGCTGTCCCGGCAGGCGGCCGTCGTCACGACCAGGAGCTGGTCCTCGACCTTGATCCTGGTGGAGTCGGTGGGGACGAACGTCCGGCCCTCCCTGACGATCAGCGTCACCTGGGCGTCGCGGGGCAGTCGCAGCTCGAAGATCTCCACGCCCTGCAGCTTGGACGTCGGCGGCACCTTGACCTGGAGCAGGTCGGCGTTGAGTTCCTCCAGCGGCGCCGACTCGACCTCCAGGTCGCGGGCCTCGTCGGGGGTGGACAGCCCGAGGAGTTTCGCCACGAACGGCAGGGTCGGCCCCTGCAGCAGCGTGTAGACGACGACGATCACGAAGACCTCGTTGAACACGAGCTTGGCCGTGCCGTTCTCGATGGAGGTGGCGGCCCAGGGGATGGTCGCGAGCACGATGGGCACCGCGCCGCGCAACCCGGCCCACGACAGGAACGCCTGTTCCCGCCAGCTGAGCCTGGCGATGCCCGTCAGACGGGTCAGGAAGGCGGAAACCATGATCGACAGAGGGCGGGCCACCGCGACCAGGATCAGCCCGGCGACCAGGCCGGGTACGACCGCGGTCGGCATCTCCGAAGGGCTGACCAGTATCCCGAGCATGACGAACAGGCCGATCTGGGCCAGCCAGGCCACGCCCTCGGCGAAACCTCGCGAGGACGCGCGGTGCGGCATCCGGGAGTTGCCCATGACCAGCGTCGCGAGATAGATCGCCAGGAAGCCGCTGCCGTGCAGCAACACGGCTCCCGCGTAGGCGACGAACGCGAGGGCCAGCACCGCGATGGGATACAGGCCGGAGACGGGGAGCGCGATGCGGCGCAGCGCGTAGATGCCGAGCGGGGCGACCGCCAGGCCGATGGCCGCGCCCACCACCAGCTCGAAGAGCACGTCGAACAGCGCGACCCCGAGGCTGGGCGAGGTGGCGGTGCTCAGCAGCATCACCGCGATCACCGTGGGCGCGTCGTTGAAACCCGACTCGGCCTCCAGGATGCCCGCGAGGCGCGGCGGCAGGGGCAGGCGGCGTAGCACGGAGAAGACGGCGGCGGCGTCGGTGGAGGCGAGGATCGCGCCGAGCAGCAGCGCGGTCCGCCAGTCCAGGTCGAGGATCAGGTGCACCGAGACCGCGACAGCCGCGATGCTCACCCCCACGCCGACGGTGGCGAGCACCAGGGCGGTGGGAATGGCTCCCTTGACGTGGCTCCAGGTGGTGGTCAGGCCACCCTCGGCCAGGATGATCGCCAGCGCGATCAGGCCTATCTGCTGGGCGAACTCCGGGTTCTCGAACTGCAGCCCGAGCCCGGACTCACCGAGGAGTACTCCGAAGCCCAGGAAGATCAGAAGGCTGGGCAGTCCGCTCCAGTGGGCGACACGTACGGCGACGACGGCCGCGATGACGACTCCGGCCCCGAGAAGCAGCCAGACGTCCAGCCCCATCTGGTCCCCTCTCTGTCTGTGGGGACCATTGTGTCGCATTCGAAAAGGGCGTCACACACGCCCCACGCGCACAGCGGGTCACGGCCCGGGTGCACACCGGGCCCGGGACAGGCGGTGATTGTGTGTTCACGATGCCGACTCCGGTGACTCACCGTGGTCGGGCACATGTTCCCGGCGCCGGTTGTGGAGATCTCCGGGCCGGTCGTGTGCCTGGGGCGTTGGTGTCGGGAGGTCTCCGGAGTGGTCGGGTGCTCTCGGCGCTGGTTGTGGAGGTCTCCGGGTCGGTCGCGTGTCTGAGGCGCCGGCGTCGGAGGTTTCTCGGGCGGCCGGGTGCCCCGCGTGCCGGCTCAGGTGCCCGTGGCGCCCGTCCTGAAGATCCCCTCGGGCGTCGCCGCGTAGCGGACCGCCATGTCGTGCGGCTCGGCGGGCACGTCGTCGAGCAACTCGCCCTCGTGCAGCAGCGCCACGGTCGGCACGTTCGGGCCGACCCTGGCCAGTGCCCGGTCGTAGGAGCCGCCGCCCCGCCCGAGCCGTACCCCGGTGGACCTGTCCACCGCCAGCGCGGGCACGATCACCAGTGCCGCGGTCCTGATCGCGTCGACGCCGCGGCGGGTGTCGACCGGTTCCATGATCCCGAAGCGGCCGGGGGCCAGGGTGTCTGGGCCGTCGTACACGGCCCAGTCGAGATCGGCGTCGTCGCGGAGCACGGGCAGGATCACGGTCGCGCCGTGCTTCCACAGGGCGAAGACCAGCCCGTGGGTCGCGGGCTCCGTCCCGATCGACCAGTAGCACGCGACGAGCCCGGCCATCTGGACCCAGGGCCGGTCCAGCAGGGATTCCCTGATCTGGACGGAGGCCGCATGGCGCCGCTCATCGGGGATCGCGGCCCGCGCCGCCTCGACAGTGGCACGCAGCCTCAGCTTGTCCACGGGTCCCTCCACTATGGTTTCGGTTATGGCCGACTTCGATGCTGTGACGAAAGCCGTTGTCCCCGCGGCGGGTCTGGGCACCCGTTTTCTTCCGGCGACCAAGGCGACCCCCAAGGAGATGTTGCCGATCGTCGACAAGCCCGCGATCCAGTATGTCGTCGAGGAGGCGGTCTCCGCCGGACTGCTCGACGTCCTCATGGTCACCGGGAAGAACAAGCGTTCTATCGAGGACCACTTCGACCGGGCGATCGAGCTTGAGGAGGCCCTGGAGGCCAAGGGCGACGACGAGCGCCTCTCCCAGGTACGCGAGCCCGCGGACCTGGCCACCATCCACTACGTACGGCAGGGCAGGCCGCGCGGCCTCGGCCACGCGGTCCTCTGCGCCAAGCAGCACGTGGGCGACAGCCCCTTCGCGTGCCTGCTCGGTGACGACCTCATCGACTACCGCGACGAGCTCCTCAAGCGCATGATCGAGGTACGCGGCGTGTACGGCGGCAGCGTCATCGCGCTGATGGAGGTCCCCAGGGAGCAGGTCTCCCTGTACGGTTGCGCCGCCATCGTGCCCACCGGCGAGGACGACGTGGTCAGGGTGACCGACCTGGTGGAGAAGCCCCCCGCGGACGAGGCCCCGTCCAACTGGGCGGTCATCGGCCGGTACGTGATCGACCCGGCCGTCTTCGAGGTCCTGGAGAACACCCCGCCGGGGCGCGGCAACGAGATCCAGCTCACCGACGCCCTGCGTACCCTCGCCGGGCGCGGCAACGACCAGGGCGGCCCGGTGCACGGAGTGCTGTTCCGAGGCCGCCGCTACGACACCGGCAACAAGCTCGACTACCTCCGTACGGTGGTGCAGTTCGCCGCCGACCGCCCCGACCTGGCACCGGAGTTCCTGCCCTGGCTCAAGGAGTTCCTGGCCGCGCGATGAGCTCCATGAGATCGGTCGACGACCACCTTTCCGACATCCTGCGTACCGTCCGGGTCCTCGCTCCGCTGGAGGTGGAACTGGAGCAGGCGCTGGGCACCACGCTGGCCGAGGAGGTCACGGCCCCGGTTCCGCTGCCGCCCTTCGACAACTCCGCGATGGACGGCTACGCCGTGCGGGCCGAGGACGTCGCCGGCGCCCCGGTGACGCTCCCGGTGATCGACGACATCGCGGCCGGCGACGGCCGGATGCAGGCCATCGGCCCCGGCATGGTCATGCGGATCATGACGGGGGCCCCGATGCCCGCCGGGGCCGACGCGGTGATCCCGGTCGAGTGGACCGACGGCGGTACCGCGCAGGTGGTGATCAACCGCTCCGCGCCGCCGGGGAACGCCATTCGCAGGTCGGGAGAGGACGTGCGCGCCGGTGACGTCGTGCTGCCCGCGGGTACCCCGATCGGGCCCGCGCAGCTCGGAGTGCTGGCCGGGGTGGGCCGCCGCCGGGTGCTGGTGCGGCCCCGTCCGAGGGTGGTGGTGATATCCACCGGGGCCGAGCTGGTCGAGCCCGGCCTGCCCCTGGGCGACGGCCAGATCTGGGAGTCCAACAGCTTCGCCCTGATCGCCGCGGTCCGCGAGGCGGGTGGCGAGGGCTACCGGGCGGGGATCGTCGTCGACGACGCCGCGCGGTTTCTCGACCAGCTCGACGCGCAGCTCCTGCGGGCCGACCTGGTGATCACCAGCGGCGGTATCTCGATGGGGGCGTACGAGCCGGTCAAGGAGGCCCTCGGGCCGCTCGGCACGGTCCGCTTCGAGCGGGTCGCCATGCAGCCGGGCATGCCCCAGGGCTTCGGCGTGGTCGGCGAGGACCACATCCCGATCTTCACGTTGCCGGGCAACCCGGTGTCGTCGTTCGTGTCGTTCATGGTGTTCGTCCGGCCCGCGCTACGGAAGATGGGCGGTCTGGCCGCCGAGCCCACGGCGACCGTGCGGGCGGTCACCACCGGGCCGCTCCGCTCGCCCCAGGGCAAGCGCTCCTACCTGCGCGGCGTGCTCGGCCCCGGCGGCACCGTCGACCCGGTGCGCAGGCAGGGCTCGCACCAGCTCGCCGCCCTGGCCTCGGCCAACGCCCTGATCGTGGTCCCCGAGGACGTCGTCGAGCTTCCCGAGGGCGCGAGTGTGGAGGTCATCCCACTGTGACTGGATTCACGCACATCGACGAGACCGGCGCGGCGCGCATGGTGGACGTCTCGGCCAAGGAGGTCTCCGTCCGTACGGCGACCGCCACCGGCAGGGTGCTGCTCTCGGCCGAGGCCGTGGCGCTGCTGCGGTCGGGGGAGGTCCCCAAGGGCGACGCGATCGGCACCGCGCGGATCGCCGGGATCATGGGGGCCAAGCGGACCCCCGACCTGATCCCGCTCTGCCACCCCATCGCGCTGCACGGGGTCAAGGTCGAGCTGGCCGTGGTCGACGACGGCGTGGAGATCACGGTACGGGTCAAGACCGCCGACCGTACCGGGGTCGAGATGGAGGCGCTGACCGCGGTCTCGGTCGCCGCGCTCGCTCTGATCGACATGGTCAAGGCGGTCGACCCGGCCGCCGTGATCACCGATGTCCGGGTCGAGGAGAAGACCGGCGGCAAGACGGGCGTCTGGACCAGGGGAACCTCATGAGAGCCCTGGTGATCACCGCGTCCAACCGGGCCGCCGCCGGGACGTACCAGGACACGTCCGGGAAGCTGCTGGCCGGGCTGCTCGCCGAGGCCGGGTGCGAGGTGGACGGGCCGAGGGTGGTTCCCGACGGCGAGCCGGTCGAGGCGGCGCTGCGCTCCGGGGTGGCCGAGGGGTACGACGTGATCGTCACCACCGGCGGCACCGGGCTGACCCCGGCCGACCTCACCCCGGAGATGACCCGGCGGGTGATCGACAGGGAGGTCCCCGGCATCGCCGAGGCGATCCGCCAGGTCAACCGGGAGAAGGTGCCCACCTCGATCCTGTCGCGCGGGCTCGCCGGGCAGGCGGGTGGCACGCTGATCGTCAACCTGCCCGGTTCCTCCGGAGGGGTGCGCGACGGCATGGCCGTGCTGGCGCCGGTGCTCCGGCATGCCGTGGACCAGATCCGCGGGGGAGACCACCCTCGCTGACTCGTACCTTCGCGCGGGCCCGTCGCCTCCCATAGCACGGTGGGTGGTGTTGGGGGGATGATGGAGGGCGTGGATCGACTTCGTGGCTGGCCGGTGACCCTGACGGAAGGTCCGGTAGGACTTCGACCGCTGCGGCTGCGGGACGTACGCGTCTGGCGGGAGTCGCGGCTGCGCAACGCGAACTGGCTCCGTCCCTGGGAGCCGAGCAATCCTGAGACCCCCCTCTTCAAGACCGGCCTCGGCCCCTACATCTCGATGGCCGGAACCCTCCGCAGGGAGGCCCGGCAGGGCCTCGCACTACCGTGGGTGATCACCTACGAGGGCGCCTTCGCCGGGCAGCTCACCGTGGGCGCCATCGTCTGGGGCTCCGCCAGGTCGGCCCAGATCGGTTACTGGGTGGACGGCGCGCTGGCCGGTCGCGGGATCACCCCCACCGCGGTCGCCATGGCGGTCGATCACTGCTTCTTCACCACGGGGCTGCACCGGGTCGAGGCCAATATCCGGCCGGAAAATCACGCAAGCCGCAGAGTGGTTGAAAAACTTGGTTTTAGGGAAGAGGGCATCAGACGTAGGCATTTGCACATCGATGGTGCCTGGCGTGACCACATTTGTTACGCGCTCACGGTCGAAGACGCGCCGAGAGGGTTGCTTGTGCGGTGGCGGCGGGCCCGTGAGGCGGCCGCCCATGGCGGCACTCCGCACGAAGAGGTTTGAAGATCTCACGACACACCGCATCGAATGCTCGTCAAATAGTGACACGCGGTCTTACGGTGCGTGACATGAGCACATCGAAGGCGCCGGGAGACCACCCGCGTCTTCATGCTGCCCGGAGGTGGCCGTGAGCAGCGTTGTCCTGTATTTGGCCATTGTCATTATGTGGCTGTGCGTGCTCGTGCCCATGTGGCTGCGCCGCGACCGCAACACCCTCGTCGAGACGACCAAGGACCCCGAGTCGTACGCCTACGACGAGGATTCCACCGAGACCCTGGTCGAGCCGCCGCACGCGTCCTCCCCGGAGTCCCCGGCCGAGTCCTCCTCGGGGGGCCTTTCCGCCACCGGGACCATGTCGGAGTTCCCGCCGGGCGACGACGCGTCGCAGCCCGGCGATCGGGAGATCTCGACGGGTGCCCAGACCGCGTCCGAGACCCCGCCCGCACGCCGGCCCAACCCGCGGAGGATCGCGGCCGAGCGCCGTCGCGCCGAGCTCCGCCGCAGGGGGAGGCAGGTGGCCAAGCGCAGGCGGCTGACCTTCTGGTGCGTGCTGCTCCTGCTCGCCTCCGTGGTGACGGCCGCCGTCCAGGTCATCCCCTGGTGGGGCGTGGCGCCCTCCGTGGTGCTTCTGGGGGCCTATCTGGCCATTCTCCGGGTCACCGTGCAGATCGACGCCGAGCAGCGGAGAGCGGCCGCCAAGGCCCGCGCGGAACGTGCCAGACGCGCCCGCCGCCGCGCCGCCCTGCTGGAGGCCCAGCGCCCGGTGGCCGAGGTCATCGACCTGACCGCGCTCCGCGACGAGCTCTTCGACCAGTACGCCGAGACACCCCGCCGCGCGGTCGGCGACTGACGGTGGCTCTGGATGGCGCGAGTGCCCCCGGAAGTTTGCTAATCTAGTCCACGTCTTGGGGATGTAGCGCAGTCCGGTAGCGCACTTCGTTCGCATCGAAGGGGTCAGGGGTTCGAATCCCCTCATCTCCACCAGGTCAGAGGCCGCTTCCGAGAGATCGGGAGCGGCCTTCTGCGTTGCTGAGTGACCAACTGAGTGACTACGGTCCATCCACCGAGGCCGTGCCTCTCCGGGTTTCGCAGAGTTCAGTGACGAGGTGTCTCAGCGGTGAGCGATTCCAGTCCCGTGACCGTGTGGGTCTTCCTGGGTGAGGGTGCTCAGTGGCCGTCAGGCGTGTTCCGGACGCGAGAGCGCGCAGAGTCGTGGATCAAGACCGGCAAGCTGACGGGGATGCTCACGGAGTACCCCCTCGACACGGGTGTCTACGACTGGGCGATCGAGCATGGCCACTTCCAGCCCCGCGCCGCCCATCAGCAGACCCCCTCGTTCGTCGGGCGCTTCACGACCGCGCAGCAGGAGCACTTCCACTACACCGATGGGAACCCGGACTAAGGCTCCTATATCGGATATCTTGTGACAAGATTGCGAAATGCTGCGACTCACCGATTTCATCATCGACTGCCCGGACACGATGAAGCTGGCGGCCTTCTACTCTGAGGTGACGGGCCGCGCGATCAAGGAAGGCAGCCACGAGAACTGGGCCGGCATCAAGTTCGGCGAGGTCGAGCTGGCCTTCATCCGGGTGGACGACTACCGCGCTCCGCAGTGGCCCGACAGCGAGCACCCCAAGCAGTTCCACCTCGACTTCGAAGTGGACGAGATCGAGTCCGAGCAGCGCCGCGTCCTCGATCTCGGCGCGACGCTGCAGCAGGACTTCATCGGCCACGACGGCTACGGCTGGCGGATCTACACCGACCCGATCGGCCACCCCTTCTGCCTGTGCCGCAACAAGGGCGTCATCTGGACCGACCAGGGCCCGATCTGGCCCAAGCGCGACTAGAGCGCGTATTCAGTTGTGATCAAGAGACGGTCCGGGTGAGGTCTTTGATCCAAATCATCGCGGCGCGAAGGTAGAGGCTGGCGAGGTAGCTCTCAGGGGTCTTGTCATAGCGGGTGGCGATGCCTCGCCAGGCCTTCAGCTTGTTGATCAGACGCTCGACGGTGTTCCGCTCCTTGTAGAGGTCGACGTCGTGGCTGACGGGCCAGCCGCCCTTGCTGCCCTTCTTCTTCCGGCTGGCGACCTGGTCCCTCTTCTCCGGGATGACAGCCTGAATGTGGCGTTTCCGCAGGTAGGCGCGGTTGCTGCGGGACGAGTAGGCCTTGTCCCGGCGACCGCGCGGGGCCGGACGCGGGGACGGCCGACGGGGCCCCGCACCCGTATCTTCTTGAGCACGGAGATGAACTGCGGACTGTCCGCGGCCTGCCCAGCGGTCAGGACGAACGCCAGTGGGCGGCACTTGCGGTCGGCGGCGAGGTGGACCTAGCTGGTCTGCCCGCCCCTCGATCGTCCGAGCAGGGGCAGCTTTCAGTCGAAGTTTGTGCCGGCGTCCGTGACCATGCGGACGAGGGTGTCGACGAGCTCGTCGGAGGTGGTGCGCAATTTGTCTGTGCTGAGGTGGCCGCTGAGCTCCATGTCCGCGATGCCGTGGGCGCTGCTGAGCAGCAGGGCGCCGTAGTGCCGTGCGTTCCGCTCCCCGACGAGGTCGGCGACGATGGCCAGGAACTCGTCCTGGAAGCGTCCGGCCGTGCGGACGCGGTCTGCGGCCGGGTCGCCCGCCGGTGTGCACAGCTGACGCCGGACGCGATCGAGTCCTTCACCAAGTTCTTCAGGACGGTGTCCGCGACGCCTGAACAACATCTGGTACAGGTGCGGCTGGTCCCGGCCGACGCCGATGAGGGTGCGGAGAGCGCCGCGCAGCTTGTCGGAGACCGACAGGGCCGGATCGGTCCGCAGGGCGTGGACCTGGTCGGCGATCCGTTCCCAGCTCTCGGTCGCGACGGCGGTCAGCAGGCTGTCCTTGCCCGTGAAGTGCCGGTACGGCGCTCCCCGCGTCACGCCTGCCCGCGCGCCCACCTCGCGCAAGGTGACCGCTTCGGGGCCGCCGAGGTCGAGGAGGTCGGCGGCCGCGTCGAGCAGAGCGCGGCGGGTGAGGGCGGCGGATTCCGCACGAGTGACCATGGCCTCGATCTTACAGTTGACAGTGTCATCTGTGCGGGTAGCGTAGCCAAGGTGACAACGTCATCTGAGACTCAGAAGCTGATCGTCGTAACCGGAGCCTCCACAGGCATGGGCGCGTCAGCCGCCCGCGAACTGGCTCGCCAGGGATTCCACGTCCTGGCCGGCGTGCGACGCGACCGTGACGCCGACGCCATCCGATCGACCGGCATCGAGCCGGTCATCCTCGACATCACCAAGTCCGAGCAGGTGGAGGCACTCGCCGTGCGGGTCGCCGGCGACCCGCGCGCGCTGCACGCGCTCGTCAACAACGCCGGCGTCCAGGTGAACGCCCCGGTCGAAGCCCTGCCGATGGCGGAGTGGCGGCGGGTGTTCGAAGTCAACCTGTTCGGCCACATCGCCGTCACTCAGGCGCTCCTACCCGCGCTGCTGCGCAGCAAGGGTCGCGTGATCAACATCAGCTCGGTCGGCGGCAAGATCGCCATGGCCACATACGGTGCGTACGCCGGCGCGAAGTTCGCCCTGGAGGCGGTCAGTGACTCGCTCCGCAGGGAGGTCGCGCCGCTGGGCGTACAGGTGGTCGTGGTTGAGCCTGGCGGCGTCCGCACGGAGATGGCCGCCCGCGGGATCGCGACGGCGAACCACCTGGCCGCCCAGATGACGCCGGACCAGGACGAGCGCTACGGCAGCCTGGTCCAGGCGAATAACAAGTTGATGGCCTCGGGCACTGCATCGGGCCTGACCGCTGACGCCGCCGCCCGGGTCATCGCGAAGGCGGTGACGACCCACAGACCGCGCACCCGCTACACCGCCGGCCGGGATGCCGCCCTGATCACCCGCCTGGCCCGGATGCTGTCCGACCGCACGCTCGACCGCGTCCTCGCCGCCAACCTGCGCCGCCACTACCCGAAGGGAGCCGTCGGCCGAGGAGGACTCCACGAATGAACTCCCACTCCTCGTCCGTCAGTTGGACCCTCGTCGCACAAGACGACCTACCGGATCGGGCCCCGCAACAAGGGCGAATCCCGCAGATCGATCACAACTCGATACGCGCCCTAGAGGGCTTGCTCGTCGACCGCCGATCCGCCACGACGTTGCCCTCTACGCGGCCGGATGGCATCTCGCAACAAGACGAAGGTTGCCTGATGCAGCGTCAGAAAGCGACAACCCGGCGAGGCGGACGCTCTCGCCGGGCATGGGTCTACGTCGGAGTGCTGAGCTAGAGATCGGGAAAGAGCTTGTCCATCGCTTCGGCCCCTTCTAGGAGCATCGGGCGGAGCTGCTTGCGGTAGACGGTCTCCGTCACCGAGGTGTTGCGGTGGCCGACCAGGCGGGAGATGTTCTCCAGCGGGATGCCGGAGTCGGACAGCAGCGAGACGAAGCTGTGCCGCATCTCGCGGGGTGTCCACTCCTCCTCGTTCAGGCCGGCCTTCTTGAACACGGCCCGGAACGAGCGGCGGACGTTGTGGGAGTCGAGTTCGGTGCCGACCTTGGAGGCGAAGACGAGGTCGTTGTCCTGCCAACTCGTTCCCGCCGCCTTGCGGGCCACGTCCTGGCGCTCGCGGTGGAGCTTGAGGGCGTCGACACACCGCCTCGGCATGGCCAGTGTGCGCCGGGACTTGCGGGTCTTGGTGTCGCCGCCCTCCCGGACCGAGCGCCAGACCATGATGGACGGCGGGGTGCCGTCGAGGTCGACGTGTGACCAGGTGAGCGTCCGTAGTTCCTCGGTGCGCGCCCCGAGCAGCAGCGACAGCACGATGTACGCATGCAGTGCCGTGCCCTCGGACGCCTTGAGCACGGCTTCCGCCTGGTCGAGGGTGAGCGACTTGGACGGACGCCCCTGCAGGCGGCGCTGATCCCGATGTCGTACTTCGGCCAGTCGCTGGTCCCCGTTCTGCTGGTCTTCTACGCCTGCCTGGCGTCCACCTGGGGCGCCAACCTCTTGCATCCGCGCTGACCGGTTAGTAGATAGTCCTTTACAAAACCAGCTGCTTCTGGAACCGGCCCGTCCAACCCGTCAAAAGGAATCGCCGATGTCTATTCGCCGAGTGATGCCCGACATCCGATCAGAGGCCATGGAGGAGAGCCGGGACTTCTACGGCCTCCTGGGGTTCGAGGAAGTCATGAACCATGGTTGGGTCATGACGCTCGCCTCTCCGTCCAACCCCACGGCGCAGGTCACCTTCATGAGCCAGGACAAGACCGCGCCGGTCGTGCCCGACATGAGCGTGGAGGTGGACGATGTGGACGCGGCCTATGCGGTGATGCGAGAGAGCGGCGCGGAGATCGTCCACTCCCTGCGGGACGAGGAGTGGGGAGTGCGCCGGTTCTTCGTCCGTGATCCCAACGGTCGGGTGGTCAACGTGCTCGGTCACCGATGTGGCAGCCGTTGATCGGAAGTGGTGCGTCTCACCAGGGTCCGCATGCACGTTGAGCTCCCCCCCGCAGGACGGACACCTGTTGACCCCGAAACCTGGGTAGCGTCAAGCCATGCCCGCCTTTGCGATCGCAGGCCTGGTCCTGCTCGCCATACTCGCCGTCAGCCAGATCGCCCTTGCTGCCGGAGCGCCCTTGGGCCGTTTCGCCTGGGGTGGCCGGCACGACGTGCTGCCTCGAAACCTCCGGATCGGGAGCGTTGTCGCGGTCCTGATCTACGCTGTGTTCGCGCTGTTCCTAGTGAGCAAAGCCGGCCTGGTGTCGATCATCGGCGAGCCGCTGTTGACGATCGGGATGTGGGTGATCGTGATTTACCTGGTGCTGAACTCGGTGATGAACCTGTTGTCGCGCAGCAAGTTCGAGCGCTTGGTGATGACGCCGGTCGCGCTGGTGATGGGGGCCGTGTTCCTGGTGGTGACGTTGACCGCGTAGCAGTGGGCACGCTGGTGCGCTTTGACGTGACAACGCCAGGACGTATCGGCCGTCGGAGACAGTCGAACTCACCGACGCAGCGTCCGGACGACCGGCCATCAGCGGAATTCCGTCGAAGGTGGAGTACGAACCCACTCTCAACGCCTTCAGAAATCGAGTAAGACACCCCTTAACCCACGGGCGTCTTGCGGTACGCCCCTGTCGAGAGGCAGCCATGCAGTCACGGACCTACCTGCACGACCTTCTGGTCTCGACCCTCTTCACTGAAGGACTCGATGCCGACATGGACCTGTGGGCGCTGGGATTCAGTGCCATCTGGATCAAAGGCGCAGGCCTCGATGCCCTCGCCCCGGCCTTCTCCCTGGACCTCGCCACCCGTACCCCGTGCTACCTGAGCGAGATCCTCGACCGCAACATCGACGACGGCTCCGACTGGGTGGCCGAGGTCAACGGCTGGATCGGTATCGTGCCGGCGCGTTCCGACGACGCGTTCCTGCTGTCCATCACCGAGGGCGGCCGTGAGGCCCTCAGTCTCGACATGGACATCAACAACAATGACTACTTCAAGTACGCGCGCGATGGGCGCATGGTCGTCTCCTTCGAGCCAACCTTGCCAGAGCGGCGGTTCGGCGACGATCCGCACGCGCTCGACCACCTGATGGACGGACTGCGCTTCCAGATCAACGATGACGGCGTCCTCGACGATCGCGTGGAACAAGACGAGAGCATCAGCTCCGCCTTGGCGCTGATCGGGCGGATCACAGAAACCGACATCGCCACTGACTGGTTCCAGGCGCGGCACTCGCGCATTCGCCCCACCTCCTGACGGCTCCCACTGAGGCATTGAGCGCGCCGCCGGCCAGGTCCGTTGGCGCGACGGCTCTCTTCGTCGTCGGTATGAGACGGGAAAAGCCCCATCTGGAACGGCTTCCTGCTGATCGGCCCGCTACCACCGACACCGGGAAGCCCCGTAGATCATCTGCTGATCGGTCCGTAGGCGTTGTCGCATTTGTTGAGCAGGACGAAGCCGGGGAGCGTCACCGTCTCCAGGAGATGGGCCAGCACGTCCGCCGTCGGCGGAAGATACAGCGCGAGCAACCCGGCCGGCGAGGCACGGCACGCGTCAAGATCGATACCGTTGTTGCGGTATTCCTGCTCCAGCTCCGGGACCACTGATCGCATCGCCTCCGGTCCGCCGGGGGCGCGTGCCAGACAGTCTCTCCAGTACGGGACTCTCACGATCAGCTGGATGGCGACGGTCAGATTACGGCCGATCAGCCCGGCCTGCCCTTCGGAGTCCATGACGCTGGTGGGCGGGACTTGAGTCTCAAGCCGCTTGAGACACCATAGTGACGGCATGGACGACAACGAGCTGTATCCGATCGGGGACGTGGCACGCCGGACGGGTCTGAGTGTCAGCGCCATCCGGTACTACTCCGACGCCGGGGTCATCGTGCCCACAGGTGTGACCGAGGCGGGCTACCGCCTGTACGACGTCCGGGCGATCGCCCGGCTGGAGCTCATCCGTACCCTTCGCGACCTGGACGCCGGCCTGGACGACATCCGCCAACTGCTCGATGGGGAGACGTCGTTGCACGATCTCCTCGCGACGCACCTGGAGCTCGTCGAGCGGCAGGAGCGAGCCCTTCGGGCCAGACGGGCCGTGCTGAGGACCCTTGTCAAGCAGGGCGGCACGGCCGCGCAGGTGACCTTGATGCACAAACTCGTCTCGATGCCCGATGAGGAGCGTGAGCGGCTCATCGACGATTTCTGGAACGAGGTCGGCGAAGGCCTCGACGTACCCCCGGTTTCGTCGAGCGGTTGCGGACGATGCGGCCGAGCCTGCCGGAGGACCCCACCGCAGCTCAGCTCGAAGCCTGGATCGAGCTGGCCGACCTGGTACGGGGCGAGGAGTTCCGTGGCGCGGTCCGCTCCTATCTCCGGGACACCTACGGCACGTTCCCGGGATGGCGCATGGCCGCCGCACCGGTGTGGGACTTCATCCACGAGGAGGGGGCGAAGGTCGGGGAGGAGGTCTTGGCGGCGTGTCGTTCCGGGCTGCCGGCGGACTCTCCCCGGGCACAGGAGTTGGTTGTTCGCATGGCGAACGCGGCCGCCGAGGCCGTCGGCGGGCAGGCCACGGCTGAGTCGCGGGACCGATTGGCCACGGCTTTTCTCCTCGTCGAGAGGATCCAGCGCGAGGATTCCCTGGAGGAGGCCCGCTACGACGCCACTCATGGCAGGTACCTGTCCCTAGTGGCCGTGATCAACGGGACGCCGCCCGATACGGGTGAGGAGGGGCCTGCGCTCTTCACGTGGATCGCGGCGGCGCTTCGTGCTTCGGCCCGGCGAGGGGGTGAGCCGGGTACGCCGGAAAAGGGAGACGGGCGAGGTCGGCAGTCGACGCGGTCGTGCTGATCACGGCTGGAGAACGGCCGGTGTTCAGGTCTTCTTCGCACCGGGGCAGGGCTCGGACGGGTAGACGGGAAACGATCATTGCCTCCTCGGGAAGCGATCTTCTCAACATCCCCTGCGCTCCAGGCCGGCCCAACTCGTGAACACCCCACAAGATCGAAAGGCCCGGTTCCTGATCATGGAGCCGGGCCTTTTCGCTGTTCAGGATGAGTGTGAGTTGTCAGTGATCGGGGGCGAGCAGCAGGGCGTCCGCAGAGGGGTGCAGGGCCGGAGTCAGCGAAAAGTCAGCGGACGTTTTTGGAGGCACTTGCGGTGGGCGGCTCCCAGGAATGGGCTCGCTTGACCGGCAGCCACGAGGTGAGGAGAGGAGCCAGTTCAGTGAGCAGGCTGGAGCCGAAGATGCAGAGGGTCTGTTCCCAGGGGTGGCCGAAGGTGCCGTTGGTCATGTCTTCGGACAGGAAGATGGAGTAGTCCCCGTTGGGGAAGATCTCGACGGGCCAGCCGACGGTCTCGGCGAGGGCCTGGCGGTGTGGCCAGAACCACCAGCTTGGGTGCTGCCAGTCGAGCACCAGCAAGTGTTGCGACTCGGCGAAGGCGCGAGTCATGGCGAGCAGGCCGAGGGCGTTGACGGCGTTTTGGGCTGCGGTGAATTGAGCCGGATCGCTGGCGAAGATCGGGGCCAGGTCGATGGTCAGCGACGGGGTGGGCTCACTGATCGCAGGTTCACCGTCCCTCCGGGAGTACGGCCGGAAGGCGAAACGCGCGTCGAACGGAGTCCAGCCATCTTCGTAGCGTTCGATTTCGATCTGCTGCCAGGCTGTGGCGGTCACGGGACGACCATAACGTTGAGTGTGAGGTGAGTCGCGCCGTTCGGATGTGGGACGCGGGGTTAAGAACAGAAAGACCCGACCCCACATCATGGAACCGGGCCTTTTTGCTGCTCAGGTGGCGTGCAGGTCGTTGGTGGCCGGGATCGCGCGGTGCGGTGTCCGCTGAGGGCTCCGAGGCTGGAGTCAGCGAAAGGTCAGCGGACGTTCTCGGAGCGGGTGAACTGCCGCGCTGTGACGAGGGGGCCAGCCAATGACTGGGTCAGGCACCGGGGTTGTCGAGGATGACGACGGGGGCATTCTCCACGTCCGGCCACTCGCTCTCCAGGCTCATGCCGGTGGCCGCCTCGATGAAGGCGAACGCCGCGCTGCGCTTACCGCTGTAATCCTCTGGATCGAGGCAGGCGAGCATGGCGCGAAAGTCTGCCAGGACAGTTGGATCGCCTTCCTCAACGGCGTATTGGGTGGAGAGGAAGTCACGCATCCGCGCTCTGATCTCGCCGTCGGCCGCGTGGAGGATCGTGTAGCCCCCGTTGAAGTGCCAGGTCACCATCCACACGCGTGACTTCGTGCTGAGGGCGGTGAGGACGCGGTCGGACAAGCCGAAGCCGTAGGCGAGTTCGAGGAAGCCCCAGGTTCCTTCTCCTTCGGAGACGAGGAGGACGGGTCGGTTCTCGTCTGCGGCCTCCTCTCGGGGATATTCCATGACGCGCCGCTCGGGATCGCGGCCTCCGTTCAGTTGCCGCAGGAGATCGTCCACCGTGATCTCTTCGTTGAGGGGTTGCGCCACGGTCCAGGAAAGTCCGTCCTCTAGCCACTGATGCCGCTCGAAGAAACTGCGGTAGTAGTCGATCACATGATCATTGTGATGGAAGTCAGAGACGAAACACGCTCATGTGGTGCTTCTTCTCGCCGTTATAGCCCCTTGTGGGGCGAGAGACCGAAAGACCCGACTCCAGCTCGTGGAATCGGGTCTTCACCGTGTTCGGGCTACGTGGCTGATTCGTCAGCGGAGGATTGTTGGTCTATGGGTAGGACCTCCGGGAACGAGGCCAGGGAGAAGTCAGCGAACACCGCGCGAGCCCTGTTGTTGCGGTCGCGTGAGGCGTGCGTGTAGCGGTTGAGCGTGGTCGAGATCTGCTCGTGCCCGATGAGTCCCGCCACATCGTTGACGGGGACGCCCTCGGAGACGAGCCAGGTCGCATAGCAGTGCCGTAGGTCATGGAACCGCAGCCCCTCGCCCGCGTGCTGGGCGAGATGGGAGACGGCCTCCTCGCGGGTCGCGAACCGCTTGCGCCGCTCGGTGCCGGCCTTGTCGGTCCAGGTGCCAAGAAAGCCGTCCCCGAGGTCCGAGACCAACCCGAGCAGACCGGCCCGGACGAGGGACGGCCGCCAGACGAGCACCGCCCGGATCGGCACTCCCGCCGGTCCGGGGCGTGGGCCGAGCTCGTCGTCGATCAACGTCATGACGCCGGAATCGTCCAGCAGTCGGGCGTAGTGGCCGGCGACGGCGTCGGGGATTTGTGCTGTCTGCTTGGTGGGAGGCCGTGGTCGGGTGGCTCGGGCTCGGGTGGTGCGCGGCGGCCAGGCGCGTGGCTTCGCCGTACTCACCTGCCGCGGCCGCGCAGCAGCGCGACCGCGGTGGGCTCGTCCAGGGCGGGGACGAAATGCTGGTAGCGGGCCAGTGCGGAGGTGCTCATCCCGGCCGCGGCGGCCACCACGCCCAGATCGATCCGCGCGCCCAGCAACTCGACGATCCAGGAGGAGCGCAGCCGGCGCACCGACAGGGCGGGCAGGCCTCCGGTCGGCCGGTGGCGGGCCGTCCAGGAGCTGAACAGGTTCTTGGCGCGCCGGGAGGCGCGCCCAGGTCGGAAGCGAAGGCGTCGCCGGGCCGGTCTGTGGCTTGAGTCAGGATGTCCTCCCAGGCAGCGCGGCAGACGATCAACCGCTGCGTGCCGGGGGCGGTGACCACGATCGCGCCGGAGTCCAGGCGACGCAGGTGCCCGGTTCGGATGGCGGCCACTTCGCCAGAGGTCAGACCGCAACCGAAGGCGAGTGCCATCAATGCCAGTGCATCGCCTCTGGCCTGGCCGGGCAGGTGTTCGGCCCAGCCGCGAAGGTGGCTGAGCTGGGCCGGCGAGTACGGCGGGCTGACCTTCTTGGGGGCTTTCATCGGTGGCGGCGCTTGTTCGCCGCGTTCCAGCCAGGCCAGGGTGGCGCGCATGTGCCGCAGCCAGCTGCGGTAGGTCTGCGCCGAACTCGGGGCCAGGTCGGTGCAGCCAGTCAGGACGAACGCGTCGATCGTCTCGTGCCGCAGCCACACTTCCGGGTTATCCGGCAGGCCGGAGCGGTGGCACCACACGGCCAGGCGGGTGGTCGCGGTGAGTAGCCGTTCCACCCGGTAGGGGGAGCGCTCAGCGCTGGCGGCGACCAGCATCCGCACATGCCCGCAGATGTGGTCCCACTCCGGTGGAGCTTTCTGCGGCCGGTAGCCAGTGATCTTCGCCGAGGTCGCGGGATCGAGGGTCACACCCCATCCATAGCGGCAGAACAATCTGCCGTTGCGCAGCGCGACGACATCCACCGAAAGGATCCGTTTGTCATGGTCGGAGGACGTGCGCGGTCCCGCTCTCCCCGGGAGCTGGCCGAGGACCCGGAGAACTGGCCCCACGCGGACCTGTCCGGCCATCCGGCCGCCATCGCCGCCGCTCTGCAGAACGTGATGGCCGAGCAGGGGCTGAGTTTCCGCCGCCTGGCAGAGGTATCCGGGGTGAACCGGCAGACCGTCAACGACGTGGCCGTCGGCCGCTGCTGGCCCGACGTGGCCACCATCGCCCAGTTGGAGGCGGGGCTGGGCATCCGGTTGTGGCCTGATCCGCCCGCCAGGCCGAAGGGAAGCTGACTCGGGACGAGCTCGTTTTCGCCCTGGTGAGGGCATCGTCGGTCCTTCCCGCCGCGACCCTGCTGATGGCAGGGCAGGCGAAATCGGGGCTCGACGTCTCCCCAAGACACCTCGTTCAGGTTACTCTCGGGAATGCGGGAGCCACTGTCGGTTAGTCCTGCTGGGCGCTCACGCAACCCGGGTGCCGCCAAGGGCCTAATCTCGGCGGCACCAACTTGTTCACGGCAGGGGTCGTGATCACATACCGGCGGTCAAACGGCCTCCCAGCTGGGCGCGTGCCCGTTGATATTGGAGGCGATCGCATAAAGTCCGCCCGCTTCGCGCCGTAGCCAGCCGTCGCTCACCAGCCGTTGCAGCCGGGAGCGCATCCCCTCCACCTGCGAGCGGGTATCCGGCTTACCGATGGCCTGCGCGATCTCCCGCGCCCGCATGGGCTCCTCGGCTGTGGCCAGAAACGCCACCGCCTGCCGCCGGAAGCCCCGTAGGGGCGGCAGGCGTCGAGTCGCTACGGGCCGAGCCGGACGGCTCCTCGATGACCACGCCGTCGTCTGCGGCCGTGTCGGTTTCGCTGGGGTCGTCGTCGGCGAACTCCGTCAGAGTCTCACGAGTGATTGCCAGTCGGCGCAGTTGCTCTTCGACGGCGGCCAGTTGCGCTCGTAGTCCGTCCGCCTGCTGCCGTGCGGTCGCCTCGGCTTGGGTCACACGTTCCAACAGTGACATCACCATCGCCTCCCACGGAGAAGCAGTCATACCCGCCTGCCGCATTCACGCCATGCGACCAACAACTCCACACTGTAAACGGCGCAGCACTGGCAGTCACTGGCGCACTTCGAGATCCTTGCTTGTCGGCACTGTGGGAAGCTCGGGCGAAGTCTTCAAGGGTCACCAGGCAGGTACGCCCGAGTAGTTGCCCTGTCGTGCGCGCCGGATCAGGATCGCCGGCATGAGCGTCTTCTGCGAGTGCTACCGGGCTGCGGATCGTGCGGCGGCGATCGTCCAACCGGACCGTTCCCGTGTGATCGACGATCCTGAGTACGGAGTTGCCGGGTTCGACGCCGTGGAGACCGGGGCTTCCACCTCACTCTCTCCTGGGAGAAGCGCTGCCTGGTCTGGGTGATCGACTCGGTTGACGGCTGGTGACACGTTCGTTAACGGCACCCCGATACGGCAGAAAGGGATCACACGCGGGGATAGCCGCTGGTCAGCGTTGGGGGGTGCTGCAAAGCGCCTTTGGCGGCGGAGATAGCTTGGGGATGTGGAGGAGACTGAGCAGCGGCTCGTCACCGAGCGGCCGCCGAGACCGGCGAACCGGTCGCCGGCGACGCCCTCGACGGGGCGGTCATCCATGTCGCACTGACCGGCGGCACACCCTCGATGACGTAGGGGAATCCGGAGGTCTGACCATGCGGTCACAGACCAAGGACGCGAGCGTCGTCCAATGCTCGAAATGCGGACGGAAGAACCGGCTGCCCAGGGCCGCCTCAGGAATCCCGCGGTGCGGCGACTGCCACCAGCCGCTTCCCTGGGTCACCGAGGCCGGGGACGACGACTTCAGCGAGGTCGTCGAGGCGGCCCGGATCCCGGTGGTCGTCGACTTCTGGGCCCCTTGGTGCGGCCCGTGCCGCATGGTCAGCCCGGCGCTGGAGCAGGTCGCGGCCGATCTTGCCGGTCGCCTGAAGCTGGTGAAGGTGAACGTGGACGAAGCGCCCCGGCTCTCGGAGCGCTTCACCGTACAGGCCATCCCGACCCTTGTCGTGATCGATCAGGGCCGGGTCCTCACCCGGCGATCGGGCGCGGCGCCGGCTCCCGCCCTACGCGAATGGGTGGACGATGCGCTGGCCGCCTGAGCTTTCCGAGACGCCGGACCCGCAGGGGGCCTACCCGCGGCTGAGCGACGCGCAGCTCCAGGCGCTGGCCCCGCACGGCGAGCGGCGCCGCGTCCGCCAGGACGAGGTCCTGTACGCGGAGGGTCTTCCGTGCACCGAGTTCTTCGCGATCCTGGCTGGCAAGGTGGCGACGGTCGAGGGATTCGGAGCGGACGACCAGGTGATCGGCGTCCACGGGGCAGGCCGGTTCCTGGGAGAGCTCAACGTGCTCACCGGCCAGGTGGGCTTCGTCACCGGCGTGGTGGCCGAGGACGGCGAGGTTCTCGCCGTGCCGGCGGACGCGCTCCGCCGCCTGGTCGCCGGGGATCCGGCACTCGGCGACCTCATCCTGCGGGCCTACCTCATCCGCCGCACGATGCTCATCGGACTGGGGGCGGGCTTCCGCATCATCGGCTCCCGCTTCTCGGCCGACTCCCGGCGGCTGCGGGAGTTCGCGGCACGCAACCGGCTGCCGCACCGGTGGATCGACCTGGAGCAGGACGAGGAGGCGGAGCGGTTCCTGCGGAGCATGGGCGTCACCCCGCAGGAGACCCCGGTCGTGATCTGGCGTGGCGAGAGGGTGCTTCGCAACCCGAGCAACGCGGAGCTGGCCCGGGCGGTCGGGCTCCTCGCACCACGGGTGCAGGAGACCCGATGCGACCTGCTCGTCATCGGGGCCGGGCCGGCGGGGCTGGCGGCGGCGGTCTACGGGGCGTCGGAGGGCCTCGCGACGACGGTCCTGGACGATGTCGCGACGGGCGGCCAGGCGGGCACCTCCTCGCGGATCGAGAACTACCTCGGCTTCCCGTCCGGGATCTCCGGCGGCGAACTGGCGGAGCGGGCGGCGATCCAGGCCGGCAAGTTCGGCGCGCGTTTCTGCGTCCCCGCACAGGCGTGCGGACTGCGCCTGGACGCGGGCGATCACATCGTCACCGTAGGGGAGGGCGGCACGATCCACGCGCGCACCCTGATCGTCGCGACCGGCGTCCGCTACCGGAGGCTCGACGTCGGGAACCTGGAAAGGTTCGAGCCCACGAGCGTCTACTACGCGGCGACCATGTTCGAAGCCCAGATGTGCGAGCGGGATCCGATCGTCGTGGTGGGCGGAGGCAACTCGGCCGGCCAGGCCGCCCTGTTCCTGGCCCGGCACGCCGCCTGCGTCCGGCTGCTCGTGCGCGAGGACGCGCTGTCCAGGAACATGTCCCGCTACCTGGCCGTCGAGATCGAACGGCACTCCCAGATCCAGATCATGCCGAACACCGAGGTCCGGGAGCTGATGGGGGAAGAGAGGCTCGCCGCGGTCATCGCCGAGAACAACGTCACCGGCGAGCGTTCCACGATCGAGGCCCGCGCGATGTTCATCTTCATCGGCGCGGAGCCGTACACCGCCTGGCTGGCCGACGAGATCGCGCTCGACCCGCGGGGCTACATCCTGACGGGCGCGGACGCCACCCGGTCCGGTAAGGAAGGCGTACCCGACTCCGCCGGCCGGCCGTTTCCGCTGGAGACGAGCAGGGCGGGCGTGTTCGCGGCCGGGGACGTGCGGAGCGGGTCGGTCAAGCGGGTGGCCGCGGCGGTCGGTGAAGGCGCCATGGCCGTACGGCTGATCCACGACTACCTCCAGGCCGGAGAGTGACTCCGGGCCGGAAGGAAGGAGACCTCCATGGCTGTCATGGCGGTGCCGAGATTCGAACGCTTCTTCCGTAGCGCCGCAGGTGTCGATGTCGACAAGGACGACCTCCGGCGCTACGGCGACTTCGTGAACGACAAGCTCTACGACCTTCTGGTGATCGGCCAGGCCCACGCCAAGGCGAACCGTCGCGACATCATCGAACCCTGGGATTTACCCGTCACCAAGGGCCTCCAGGAGAGCATCCACCGATTCCGCCTCCTCGATGAGGACATCGAGCTGAAACCCATCCTGGAGCAGCTCGCCACGCTGCCTCCGCTCGACCTGTCGGTCGGCGAGGAGACCGTCGGCCGCCTGCCCGAGATCGTCGGCGGCCTGTCAGTGGCACTGGCTCAGGCTTTCAAGATCGTGGATCCGGAGGTGAAGAACCCCGCGACCGAGCAGTGGGAGCGCACGATACGTGTCTTCGACCTGCTGCTCTGAGGCGGCCGGGACGGCCTCGGCGATCAGCTCTGAACGGCCCGCCTCGGACGCCCGGTGAATCCGGCGCCGAGCCCTCCCAGGGGCGTGGCCGCGGCGAGCAAGGAAGGAGGAACGAACCGTTGACCTGCTGTACGGCGTAGAACCTCTCGCCCCGTCTCTGGCGGGTAAGGCGATCCTTCGCAATCAACCGCATGCGAGGAAATCATGAAAGCGATCGTGTACAACGGACCTCGACAGGTCAACGTCGAGGAAGTCCCGGACGCGCGCATAGAGCGGCCCACCGATGTCCTGGTTCGCATCACCACGACCAACATCTGCGGGTCGGACCTGCACATGTACGAAGGCCGGACCGACTTCGAGACGGGCCGCGTCCTCGGTCACGAGAACCTCGGCGAAGTGGTCGAGGTCGGACCGGCCGTCGACCGCGTCCGCGTCGGCGACGTGGTCTGCATCCCGTTCAACATCTCGTGCGGCTTCTGCGCGAACTGCGAAAAGGGCCTGACGGCCTACTGCCTCACCACCAATCCCGAGCCGGGCATGGCCGGGGCGGCCTACGGCTTCGCGGACATGGGGCCCTACAACGGCGGCCAGGCCGAGTTGTTGCGCGTGCCGTACGGCGACTTCAACTGCCTCGTCCTCCCGGACGACGCGAAGGAGAAGCAGAACGACTACGTGATGCTCGCCGACATCTGGCCGACCGGCTGGCACGCGACTCAACTCGCCCAGGTGGAGGCGGGCGACTCGGTCGTGATCTACGGAGCGGGGCCCGTCGGGCTGATGGCCGCCTACTCCGCCACGCTCAAGAGCGCGAGCAAGGTGATGGTCGTCGACCGCCACCCCGACCGGCTCGCCAAAGCCGAGGAGATCGGCGCGATCGCGATCGACGACTCCCAGTCGCCACCGGTCGATCAGGTCATGGAGCTCACCAAGGGCCTGGGCGCCGACCGGGGCTGCGAGTGCGTGGGCTACCAGGCCCACGACCCACAGGGGCACGAGCACCCCAACATGACGCTCAACGACCTCGTCAGATCGGTCAAGTTCACCGGGACCATCGGCGTCGTCGGCGTCTTCATCCCGTCGGACCCCGGCAGCCCGGACGATCTCTTCAAGCAGGGCGAGATCGCCTTCGACTACGGGATGTTCTGGTTCAAGGGCCAGATGATCGGCAACGGCCAGTGCAACGTGAAGCGCTACAACCGGCAGCTCCGCACGCTCATCCACGAAGGGAAGGCCCGGCCGTCCTGGGTCGTCTCGCATGAACTGAACCTGGACGACGCACCGGACGGCTACGAGCACTTCGACCGGAGGGATCTCGGCTGGACCAAGGTCGTCATCCATCCCGGCGAGCTCAACTGACACGCAGCGCCCGGACCACCGCCGCGATGGCGCACACCATCACGGCGCCCGGAAGACCATGCCGGCATCGGCCAATGGCCGCGACCGCAGGCGATGACGGACTTCTTCGTCGAGTTCGAGGAGCGTGACGAGGACTACGACTGGCGAGCCGCCATGCTCGCGGTCATCGACCAGACCGCAGGCGCAAGGCTGACCAGTGAGTGGCTGGAGCAACCACATCCGTACACAACGGTCCGTATGCCCGAGGCGGCACGCTGAAACCTCGGGGGCTCGGCCGGGAAACGATCACGGCCATCTCGGGAAGCGATCTTCGAGCCACCTTCAGCGCCCCAGGCCAGACCTACTCGTGAACACCCCACCAGGTCAGAGGCCGTTTCCGATCAGTCGGGAACGGCCTTCTGCATTGCCGGGTGACTAATCCGAAAATCGGACAGTGCGTGGGCAGGTGGCAGCGAACCCTGGCGCGTGGTGGTGGGCAGGTTTTTGGCTCAGCTGTGTGGCATGCCGCCTCGTCAGGTGTAGGGACTCAAGTCCCACATCCGCACGATGCTGTCGCCGTCACCGTCTCCGGTGACGGCGATCGGTTGATCGTTCACCTGCCCGACCGCAACTACGGGGTCGATGTGGTCGGTTCTTGGTTCGCCAATTCGCCGAGGAGTTTACGCGTGGTCAGGTCCCACACCCGCACGATCTTGTCATAGCCGCCGGTGAGGGCGATCGGTCGGTCGTTGAGCTGCCCGACCGCCACCGCCTGGACGGCCTCGATGTGGCCGGTCGTCAATGCGCCGCTGGGTACGCGCGTGGTCAGATCCCATACTCGTCCGTCGTCGCTGGTGACGGCGACCGGTCGGCCGTTCACGTGCCCGACCGCCACCGCCCGGACCGTATGGGTGAAGTCATCCTTAGCGTGCTCGGTCATCGGTTCGCCGATGGGTTCGCGTGTGGTCAGGTCCCACATCCGCACGGTGTTGTCTCGGCCGCCGGTGACGGCGACCGGCTGACCGTTCACCTGTCCGACTGCCACCGCATAGACGATGTCGGTGTGTCCGGTCATTGGTTTGCCGATGGGTTTGTACGTGGTCAGGTCCCACACCCGTACGGTCTTGTCCTCGCCGCCGGTGACGGCGACCGGCTGACCGTTGGCCTGTCCGACTGCCACCGCCTGGATGATGTCGGTGTGTCCGGTCATTGGTTTGCCGATGGGTGTGCGTGTGGTTAAGTCCCACATCCGCACGGTGTTGTCATAGCCGCCGGTGACGGCGATCGGTCGGCCGTTGACCTGGCTGATTGCCACCGCCTGGATGGTGTTGGTGTGTCCGGTCATTGGTTTGCCGATGGGTGTGCGTGTGGTCAGGTCCCACACTCGCACGGTGTTGTCATAGCCGCCGGTGACGGCGATCGGTCGGCCCTTGACCTGCCCGACCGCCACCGCCCGGACGGCTTCGGTGTGGCCGGTCATCGGTTCGCCGATGGCTTTGTACGTGGTCAGGTCCCACACCCGCATGGTGCCGTCATAGTCGTTGGTGACGGCGATCGGTCGGTCGTTGATCTGCCCGATCGCAACCGCCTCGATGGTGTCATCCAAGTTGACGTCATCGTCATAGTCCAACAGTCCTGTGGAAGGCCAGAAGATCGCGAAGAGTGCAATGGAGACAACGAGCGCGCCGAGCACCACGCAGGCCGTCACCGCGGTGATCCACCCAAGGCGTCGGCGGGCGGACGGGACAGGCTGACCGAGGTCGAGGGAAGCACTCGCGTGCGGCTCGGTCGTGTCGTGGCCGAGTGCTTTGGGATCACCCGTGTCCCGCTGACCCGTATCGGGCACCGTGCACCGTCCTTTCCGGTCGGCATCACATCTCGGGGCGGCCGGGCGGAGCTATCCGATCACCGACGGCCGAGAAAAGCGAGCTGTTACGTCTGCTTTTCAGATCATGACGCCTCACATGTGGCAGATCACACTAAACAGTGATCAATCCTCATCGAAGGAGCATTTCCTTCACAATCGCCCGGCGTGGCGTTCTAACGCGCCTGCGGACGCACGCCCTCCGCCTGGCGCCACTCCTCATGATCGATTGTAGGGTGAGGCGTTCGCTCCCATCCCCTCCGAATCCTCAGGAAGCGTCCTGTGTTACGTCGTCACCGTTCAGCCCTGCCCGCCCTGCTCGTCACCGGTCTGTACGGCGCCGCGCTGATGGTCGCCGTCGTCGTCGCCCTGATCTCTGGCGACCTCGGCCCGTTGTGGTGGCTGACGCTGTTCGCAACCACGACCGAAGGCGTCGCAGCGACGGGGCAGAACCTGCTCCTCCTGGTCCTGGCCGGGCTGTCCTGGGCATGGGGGATCTGGCAGATCCTGCGCGGGCCGCTGGCGGGGCCGCCACCCCAGCAGGACCGGAACACCCTGCGGTTGCGCGTGGCGCTCTACGTCGCGACAGCTGCGACGTGGCTGCTCCACGTCACCGCGTCGATCTGGGCGGATGCGACGGTGATCGACTCTGCGGCGATGTGGGTGGTCGTGCTGCTGTTCATGCGGGTGCTGGGCGGCGACCGGCCGTACATGCGGGGCGCGGGGGTGCTGGGGTACGGCGGTTTCACCGTCATCGGCGTACTCGACCTCGTCGGCTGGCCCGTCCCGGATGTGGCGGAGTCGATCTGCGGTCTGGCCGGCCTGGTCTGGACGGTGCTGGTCCTGCGGGCCCAGGGGTACGACGACCGCTGGGGGACGGCGACCGTCGCATACGGTATCACCGCCCTGGTGGCGCCGATCTTTCTGGTACTGGCGGCATTGCCGTTCCTGGGCGAGGGAAGGGCTGTCGAGGCTCTCGGCGTGGTCTCGAGCGTCTTGATCATGATCTGGCTGGCCCGCTCCGCCCACGACCTCGCCGCCCCGCGCCACCAACCGGCCGTCCAGACTACGTCGGGGGCATGAGCCGACGAGCAGTCGCGTTGTCGGCCATCGCCGCCGCGCTCGTGCCGGCGGCGATGGCCATGGTGATCATTCGTCCGGGCTATCCTGAGCGCGCCGCCCCAGGATCGTGGAATGATCGCGCTCTCGAGGATGTCGCGTCCTACTGGACCACCGAACGCATGCGTGAGGCAGACCCCGGCTGAGAGACGGGATCAGCGGACCGAGACGTCGTTGAAGACGTTGATGGCGCCGTCGCCGTGGTCGCCGACTTCGCGATGATGTTGATGGGAGCCCCGTCGGCGAAGTCGCGGTGGCTGTAGGCGCCGATGATGTAGCCCCAAGCCCCAAGCCCCGGGCCACCCGCAAGTCCTGTTCCCGGCGGATTTCGGCTGACCGGCCCAAAGGAAGCCGGGGTGGCCTGACCCTCCACAAGACCCTGCGTCAACTCCAGGTCCTGCCGGCCGTCTGGGCAGGTCAATGGCCAACCCGGAACCGATAAGGCCTGCGCTTCCAGGACCTGGGCGCCGACTACTTCGACACTCTCAGTCTCAAACGTCAGAGCCATAACAAGATCCGGGATCTGGAGCGGCTCAACCCCGGCATGAGGGTCGCCCTCGTTCCCATCGCGGTTTCCACCACCTGATCACACGTCGTCACCGATCACTCGTCCGACACCGCCGGAGGTCTCCGAGCAAGCCCCATATCGTCGCAGCTCTCCGTGATCTGGCGCCGGGTCGACGCCTGCTGCCTGTCTGTCCGTGGCTATTTCCGACCAGCACAACGATGAACTAAAGATGAACTAAAAGGGGGCATCCAAATTCCCATAAGTCCCTCATAAGTGATTTGAGTGACGCTTCGATCATTCGATCAGGCTTGCATTCAGGAAGTGTCATGAGACACGTACGGCTCTGCAGTCAACCGAGCAGCCTGGCAGCGATCACTGCCGGTGGGAACGTCGCGGGCACCTCCTCTCCCGGATGTGGGTGGACTCACGCGCTGCTGACGGAGAAGCCGCACCAGATGGGTGTGAATCGAATACGACATGGGATGACATCGGCCCCCGCCACGCCGGTGACGACACGCGCCGGCCGACGATGCCGAGTCCGTCACCTCCGCGTGCTGGGCGCGGAGCATCTGCTCTGGAAACCCATATGACGACCTCGTAGCGGCAGCTCGCCTCCCCAGCAGTCTCCGTGCCGGATAACGAGGGAACCTGGGCCGGCCGTCGACCAGGTGTGTCACCACGCACGGCTTCGCGGAAGGCCGTAGCCCCGAGCTCTCGCGGCGCGACCTCGGACAGGTGGCCTCCCCATCGCCGAGTTCACCCCGGCCGGACTCCCCCGGCCGACATCTATGCGAGAGGACCCTCAGTGAGGTCGAGATGGAGAAAAATTGACCGCCCACAACGTCGGGGACGGGCGTCCCGGCTGAGCCGGCTGGTCGCGACGGTGATGGCCGTCGTGCTCACCGCGAGCCTGACACATGCAACGTTCGCCCCCCCGGTGTACGCCGATCCGTCGCCGGCGCAACAGGAGGCTTTGAACACCAGGCTGCACGCGACGGCCACGCACCTCAAGAGCCCGAAGCCGTACAGGGACAGCCTGCTCAGCGAGTATCTGGGGACACTCGCGCTCACCTCGCCGGGGCTGACCGAGGAGCAGTATCTCAGCCGGCTTCAGGCCGCCTCGGAACAGATCGACCAGAAACTCGGCTCGGAGGCCGACGCGAAGGACAGCGTGGACCTCATGTCCAGGATCGCCGAGGTGGGCGCGCGGGTTCCGGGAATGGAGGGGGTCGCCGCCACCGTCAAGAACGCGCTGCGCGACCTGGTCATCTCGCCGATCTCGCGGTACGACAGCTGGTCGGACGCGCTCGCCGCGCAGCGGTACACCGACCAGGAGACCTCCATTCTCCTGGACGAGGTGAGCCTCGCCGGTGCGGGCCGGATCCGGAAGGTGGCGCTGGACCTGGGTGTGGATCACCCCGCGGTGCGGGTCTGGAACTCCCAGGTCGGTGTCCGATCCGGTATCACCGCCGGTGCGACGACCGCGGAGTTCCTGGCGGACGCCGAGCTCAACGAGGTGATCGGGCTCAGCGAGATTCTCAAGTACTCCCCGGGCGACCCCAGATGGCAACAGGAGGTCGACAAGAGGCTGGGTGTCCTGCTGGCGGCGAACAACAAGATCATCAAGGACGCGGTCGAGGCGATCGACGAGTTGCAGAGCACGTACGACGGCGCGTTCCTCTGGAGCACCTCCGCTCCCGCGGAACCGCCCTGCGCGCCCGGGGCCGCCATCCGCACGGATGCCCTGGCCGACTGCAAGTCCGCCTTCGAACGGGCGCAGGAGAGCGCCGCGCAACGCGGAAAGTACATCAAGCACGTCGAGCAGGGACTCAAAGGGCTCGTCAGCGTCGTGGACTTCGCCGACAAGGAGAGCGGCAGGAGGGTGAAGTACCTCGGCGAGGCGGCCATCAAGGTCGCGAGCGCCATCAACGACTATCTCCCGAAGATCGCCGCGAAGGGATTTCAGGACGCCCTCTTCTCCCTGGGGTCGGTGGTGCTCACCGGGAACATCCTCGGCGCGATCGGAGCCCTGCTCCCGCTCTTCCAGGCCGGTCAGCCGAGCATAGAGATGCGGATCCTGACCGAGCTCGGCAAGCTCCGCCAGGAGGTGGTCACACTCCAGACCGTCATGTACAAGCAGTTCGACGCCGTGAACAAGAACCTCAACGTCATCTACACCGAGATGCTGAGCAAGTTCGACGAGGTCCTGAAACTGCAGCAGGTGTCGATCGCCCAGCTCACCCAGATCCAGGGACAGCTCCACACCATCGAGCGGAAGATGGACACCTGGTCGAGCGAGATCATCAGGTCCCTGCAGAACGGCGCCCTGCAGGAGGCCCGCACGGCGCTCAACCGGCACCTGAGGCGGTCAAGCGGTAAGCCCGTCGCGTCGTTCGCCGAATACGACGAGGCTGAGAAATGGGTTCATTTCGCTGGGGTGTCGCAGGCGCGGGAGGTTCCGTTCGTGCCCGGCAAGGGCAGCTACCCCACCCATGAAAACGATCCGGTGGCCGTGCTGGATCTGTATGAGGAGACCGGTGGTGCGACCGGGTTCTTGACCTGGTACGGCAATCGTAGGTACGGGTGGCCCGCCGGCGTGTCGGCCGGTGATGCCGAGAAGATCCCCAACGCCGCGGTCTGGCTGTCGATGGCCACCGGCTACCGCCAGCTCGCCGCGGAAAACCCCGCCTACGCCGCTCAGATGAA